>DASYBA010000711.1:0-5235 GCA_036501005.1 Candidatus Xenobia bacterium
CAAGAACCTGGGCCCGCACCTGCTGCGGGCCGGCGGTGAACCCGGCCTGTGCTACACCTGCCATGCCGACGTCCAGGCGCAGGGGTACTGGCCCTCCCACCATCCCCTCAAAGAGGGGGAGATGTCCTGCTCCGATTGCCACAACCCGCACGGTTCGGAGTTGTCGGCCTGGCGGGGTGCACCCACCTCTCGGGACCTGTGCCTGAAGTGCCATGCGCAGTACCGTGGGCCTTTTGCGGTCGAGCACCCACCGGCCCAGGAGGACTGCACCATCTGCCACAGCCCGCACGGTTCCATGAACCGCGACCTGCTGGTGGCCAGCGAACCGTTCCTGTGTCAGCGGTGCCACGCGGACGTGCATAACCCGCACGTGCCCGCCTCTTTCCGCTCGAGTGCGGATCTGGCCCAGCAGGCCCTGTTTTTCTCAGACTGCACGGTGTGTCATGGCTCGATCCACGGATCCGATCAGAGCAACACCTTTACCCGCTAGGATGGCAGGACACATGCGACGCAAGCTGATCTGGTGCGTGATGATCATCCTTCTCGGGCTCCGAGCCGTGCCTTGTCGAGCCGACGATACCGGCACCGGAAGCGATCCCGGGTCTGCTGCCGCGGTGCTGCTGTACGAACTCATGCTCGAGCAGGCCAAGAAGGACCCCAAGCACACGCTCTTCACCGTGGACAACTTCGCCTGGCAGGCGGCCGCCATCAGCGGCAACCTCAATCGAGTCGCCCAGTATCTGCCGCTGGACACCGGCATGACGATCCAGGGGCTGTTCTTCCAGAGGGACCTCTCCCAGAGCCTGATCACGGCGCAACTGATGTATGCGGGTCCGGAGGCGTATCGTCTCAGCGCCTCCATCAACCGGCCCGACTCGTTCAAGGTGGACGTGCTCTCCCAATCCGTCTTGCATCGGTTGGAGCATGACCCCAACGACATCAACATCGATCATAATCCGGGCACGGATTACAGCACCGTATGGCAACACACCCAGATCACTGCCGACAAGAGCCTGACCAAGGACGGCCAGATCGGCCTGTACGGCGGCTACTCTTATCAGGGTCGGTCCGGCGCTGAGCAGCACAGCTTTTTCGAGCTGCACCGCTTCAATTGTACTGACTGTCACACCCAGGGCTTCATGCAGGCCGTGGGCCAGCAAACTGCAGACTGGAACGTCGGGCTACGGGCCCATTTTTCCCGGCAGCAACTGGTGGTCGACGGCAACGTTGCCGCCAGCAACTTTGTCGATGCCGCGCCCCCGCAAACCTACAACTTCGGTCCACCCTTCGGCATCTCGGCGCTCTATCCGAACCCCAATTCGCAAGACAACAAGCAGGAACTCCAGGCCTACCTGGGCGAGGGCAGTTGGCGGCTCGGCGTGCACCTGCAGGATCTACAGCGCACCAATCAAGCCACCGGGCAGACGCTCGACGCCAACCATCTGAGCGTACAGGGCGCCACGGCTCTGGCGAAAAACCTCACCCTGAGCGCCGGCTTGTATTCGGAGCAAGACAACAACAGCATTCCCACCAACCTCTCGAGCGCTCAGCAAAGGTTGTGGATCCAGGCCGCGTGGCGGGCCCGCAAGACCCTGAACGTCACCGTGCGGGCCGGGGAGCAGACCAAATCGTACAGCATGTTGGGCCAGTTCATTCCCAACGCCCAGGATAGTTACTGGTATGCTCGGGCCGACTACCGGCCTGGCAAGCGCTTCTACTTGTCCGGCACCATCCGCAACGACACCATCGACCATCCTTATTTTGCCACCGACTTCGCCAGTCGAACCGAAAGCACCGCGGAAGCTGTGTACACCGCTCCTCGTTTCGTGGTTGGAGGCCGTTATGACTATTGGTACGGCAGCAATACCGTCAACGACATGCAATACAGCGACTTCAATGTCTACGCCTCTACCCCGATCGACAACGGCAGGATAGTCCTCAATGCCAGCTACGACAAGAACGACGTGGGAGCCAACAACCAGTTCGGCTACTTCTTCTCGGCGCCGGTCTTTCCCGCTCTGGGCTCCAACTTTGCGCTTTTCGATCAACTAGGTTTTCCTTATACCGGTCAGACGTCGACCTTGATGTTGAGTGCGACCGTGCCGATCGGAAAGAAACATCCGTGGCGCCTGACGCCAACCTATCGGATGATCAATTCCAATACCTTTGGAAGCTATCTCATCAATCTGCCCGGGGTGGCACTGAATTCACTGGTCGATATCCAACAATATGTTTACGGCCTGCGGCTGGATGTTCCGCTCAGGAACCCTGCCGAACGCCTGGGGTTCGGGTGGGAAAACGACAATTGGAATGATGGCAGCCGCCCCATGTTCAACGGTTCGTTCGATCTCTACAACCTGTATCTGACCAAACGGTACTGACGAAAGGAAAACGGCTGTGACATGCACGTTCTAATCAAGAGATTCGGGAAGGCCATGGTGGCCCTGTGCATGACCCTGGCGCTCACCGGGTGCGGGGGCGGCGGCGGCAGCGCCCCGGCGCCGACCACCGCCTTGAACGTCGGGACCAACGGCGGCGCCACCGCCACGCTCGGCGGCTCCGGCCACGGCAACGGGGGTGCCCCGGTGGGTACCGCAACCTGCTTGCAGTGCCACGGGAGCATTCTGGCGTCGAACAACTTCGTCAGCGGCGAAGCGGTCGACAACAATGGGCTGTCAGACTACAACAACACGTCCCCGACGTTCTTCGAGAGCTTCGCCGGGGCGTCGGTCGGCGGCAACTGGTTGGTGGGGGTCCATGGACAGCCCATGGGGCCGCAATGCGAAGATTGCCATGGGAACGGCTCGCAGCACTTCGGCGTCGGACCGATTCCGCATTATGCGCCCAACATTGTTTCCTGCGAGGCGTGCCACGCGCAGACCTCTCCCATCCCGGGGCTCAGCTTCTTCGACCAGAACGCCTTCAACGCGACGGCCCACGCCAACCCGGCCGGCCGGCCGGATGCTTTCTTCAATCAGGGCACCAATGGAACGGCCCAGGCCACCCTGTACAGCGTCAACTTTCCCGCCGGGATCTATGGGCCCGGCGTGCCTGAAACGGACCTCAACGGCAATCCCGTCAGCAAGAACCAGAACATCCAGGAGTGCTCGGCCTGCCATAGCGAGGATCAGAAGCCAGTCCACATCGCGGAAGGCGACCTTTTCAGTCCGCCTCAGGTGGCCTGCGCCTCGTGTCACGATCCGCATCGGCCAGCCGACCTGGACGGCACTCGCAACGTCGTGGCTTTCTTCTCCAGGGCGGACGGCCCGGAAGTCGATCCGTGGCAGAATCTCAACTACAAACCAAAGCGGGTCAACAACACGGCTGGACTGTCCCAGTTCGGGGCCGCCAACCTGGCGAGCGGGATCTGGATCCGTCCCCGCGATCACTATGAGTTCTTCGCCGGCAACGATCCGGCCAATACCTTCCAGGGCTACAACAACTACCTCGCGGACAACGCCCTGGCCGGCACGACGGCGCCGGCCGGGGCGGCTCCTCCGACCACCGGACTGAACCTGGACCGATTGCGACTGAGCCCCGAGCGCGAGTGCGCCGCCTGTCATACGCAGGGCGCGTACGAGTTCGCCGGGACCCCCACCCACAACCAGGACGTCTACAGCCAGTGGCTCAACTCGGCCCACGGCGACATCTATGCCAGCGTGTTCCCCGGTGGTTGGTATGCTTTCAGTCTGGCAGACTGGAGCATCAATTCGAGCGGTAAGATCTCGCTGAGCGGTGAGCGGCCCGGATACCCGTACGACATGGGTGGGCAGGTCGGCCAGGGTGGCTATCTGGCTAGCAGCAGCTCCAACGGCACCTTCGATCCCACCATGCCGGACAACGGCGCCAGTCCGCCCATTCCCAACTTCATCGGGGGCGTGACCAGCTACGTCGTGAACGGCGTGAAACCCAGCACCGCCCCAGCCATCGGCAGCGGACCGACCCAGGCGTTCGACGGACGGCCGACCAACTGGCAGACCGGGAAAGGCCTGGTGGGCGCCAACGAAGCCTATTGCTACCGTTGCCACCAGGGCATCGGGGCCATTGACTACCAGCGCGGCACGGCCTGGAGCACCGCCACCGGTGACTTCGTGTCGGGCGACCCGGTCACCGGCAAGGATGCCCACATCCTGTGGGGCGACGCCTCCGCCACCTGCGTGACGTGCCACGAACCCCACCAGAACGGCACCAACACCAACATGAGCCAGAACGTGCGGCAACCCCGCGTGCTGTCCTACAACACCGAGTTCACCGCCGGCGGACTGGCGGGCCTCATCAATCTGTCGTCCTCGGTCAATCTGAAGACGGCGGACGTCGCCCGCGGCGCGGCTCCGTCCAACGACGGCACTCTCAAGATGGAGGACCTGTCCGACGCCCCGACCCGCATCCTGGGCAACAACATCGTCTGCCTGGAATGCCACCAGGGAAGAGACAGCGGCTGGACCGTGTGGAACAAGATGCGCCGGTGGGTGAAGTATGGCGCCAACGGCGCTACCGCCATCGCCAACCCGGCGCTGCCAGCTCATACCCTGGCGGCCGACCCGCAATCTGAATCGGTGGCCGAAGACTTCGCCTACGCCGTCGCCCCTGGCGATACCGTGCCCGGCAACAGCGTCATTCCTGACCTGTGGATGGGCATCAACACGGGCGGCCAGTCGCAGACCGTTCCCTGGTCTGCCGTGGATCCGCACCACTTCCCTGGGGGTGGGCTGCTGTACGGCGTCAACGGTTTCGAGTTCTTCAATCCCGCCGCCACCACCCAACTCTCCTACTCCAGCGGCATCCCCGCCCACCAAACGGGGGCCAATGGGCATACGACCGGGTGCGTCGGATGCCACATGGACACCGACAACAACGTCACCGCCACCAACAAACTGGGCGGACATACCTGGCAGATGTTCGATCCGACCTCGGCCTTCAATGCAAAGACGGGCGAATTTGCCAGCGAGAACGTGGCCAAGTGCCAGGAATGCCACGGCGCCAGCGTCACCGGCTTCCACAGCGTTCCCATGCCGCCCGACCAGGACTGGGCTGACAATGGGATTCTCAACGACACCGTCTACAACAACATCGGCACGCTCACGGATCTGGCTGCCCGGTGGGGCCCGGTGTGGAACGGCCACGTGGGTGGGGCCAGCAACGTCCCGCCGCAATACGGGACGGGCAACGGCGGCACCGGTCTCTTGGGACGCCTCAATGAAGCCCTCTGGGACCAAGGCATCTACTGGAACGTCG
>DASYBA010000712.1:0-2387 GCA_036501005.1 Candidatus Xenobia bacterium
AGGGCTTTGCGCAGGGTGCCCTAAGGCTTTGTGGGGCCGCGGTCCTGCACTTTGGCGGGGAAGCTCCAGGTGGAGATGTGGCTGCCGTGGCTGAAGGTCAGGAAGACCGTGCTGAGCTGTTGCTGGGACGGGGTGTAGTAGCCCGTTCCCGACAGCCCCCAGGGCATGGGCGACTGCCCCTTGGCGGTGGCATGGCCAGTGCACGCAAACCGCAGAGAAAGTGACGGCTCCACCGTCATCTCCGCCTCAGCTTCGTATTGAATGAGGGCGCCATTCACCATGGACTCGGCTTTCAGCGTGCCGCGCCACACGCCGACCGGTTGTTCTCGGGGGGCTTCAATCTTGTCGACGTCCAGCGTCAGCTTGAGCCCGATCTCGGGTTGACTGCGAGTGTCGTGCACGCCGAGCACGTGCAACGGCGACTCGGCCTGCGGCGGGGCGGTGGGGAGAGCCTGGCTGGGCACCCCGTCCTTGGGCGTGATGTCGGCGGCCTGGTAGCCCTTGATGCCGTAGATGGTGATGGGCTGTTCTCGACCGCGGATCTGGACCTGACCCAGACAGACTGACTGGTAGCGGCCGACCAGCTTCTCCATGGTCTTTTCGCTGATGATCAGATCCGCCTCGTAGTGGCGGGTCAGCTCTTCAATGCGGGCGGTGATGTTGGTGTCGTCGCCCATGGCAGCGTATTCGATATGTTCGTCGATGCCGATGTCGCCCACCATGGCCTGGCCCGAGTTGATGCCAATGCCACAGCGAAACTCCGGTCGCCCCTCGCCTTGCCAGCGATGGTTCAACTGGCGCAGCTTGTGCAACATCTGGAGGGCACTGTTGACTGACCGGTCGGCATCGTCGACGTGCCGGGTGGGAGCCCCGAAGACCGCCATGAGGGCGTCGCCCTGGTAGCTGAGCAGCGTGCCGCCGTTGATCTTGACGATCTGCGACATCTCCCGCAGGTACTCGTGAAGCTGGTCGATCAGCGGTTTCAGCGGCTCTCGCTCGGCGATGCTGCTGTAACCCCGCAGGTCGGAGAAAAGCAGCGTGACTTCCTTGGGTCGCAGGCTGCGCTTGCCCCGCTGCCGGTCGATGCGGAAGAGCAACACGGTCTCGCCCATGGCGATCTGGTCGTGGTCCTCCAGGCCCCGGGGCTCTTTCAGCACCTCGCCGTTGACCATGGTGGGATTGTTGGCCGCCTCCGGCACCAGCACGTAGGTGATGCGCTGATACTCCAGCCGGGCATGGCTGCGAGACACGGTCAGGTCGGCCAGCTCGATGTCGTTGAAGCGCTGGCCGGGCCGCCCGATGGTCATGAGGCTCTTGTTGAGCTTCCAGCGTCGGCCGATGTCGGCCCCCGACACCACCTGCACTTCGCTGACAATGTCGAGCAGGCGGAAAACCTGCAGCCGAACCGGGCCCAACTGGATTTGATCGCTCTCATGCAGGGCGCACCCCTCGGTGGGCACCCCGTTGACCTGGATCTGCAGGCTGGTATTCTCATTGACCAGGACGAACTGTCCTTCCCGGTATTGCAACGACGCCTGCGCGTTGGTCAGGCCGGCATGGTTCAATTCGATATCGTTGCGGCGCTCACCAGCCGATCCGATAGTGACCTGTTCGAAGTTGAGCGGCACGCTCCACGAGCCTTTGTCGGGCGGAATGACCAGCAGTTCGTAGCCCGTGCGCAGCCACTGGCGGGTCGGGCCTTTGCCGCCCGTTCCGACCTGGGTGGCGGCAACCCGCACCTGGGTCGTGGCTGGGATGACGAGCGGCGTTGGCGAGGCCACGTGGGTGGCAATCGCGCCCAGGTTGGGTCCGCCCCGAAAGCGGATGGCGGCGCTGCCCAGGATGGAGGCAAAATGATCCGGATCGCGCATGAACTGCTCGATGAAGTGCCGGGTGTCCTCGGCGCCCAGGCCTCGGATGAGGGCATCCAGCCCTCGCACGTCGAGGTCCAACTCTCGATTCTCCGTATTGCTGTCCACGATGTGGTGCCATCCTCCGCCCGCCACGGGCCCTCGGGTATTCGGACCTGTTCGGTGCCCCCCCTGCAGCAGGGGCTCGGTGGCAGGGAGGCAGGGAAGGAAAAGCGAACCGGCGGGACTGCGTGGTCCAGTGGTTCAAGAAGCGAGCCCTGCCCCCGGAACGCTCCTCGGTGAAATCCGACGGAGTAGTCCTGGCCTGCTCGCCGCCGCCACGGCCACCGCGCCCGCGGAGCGGGCCACCTCTGGTCCTGCCGGAGCGTATCGGACATTATCGAGTCGTCGGGTGGATCGGCAAGGGCGGCATGTCGGAGGTGTATCGCGTTGAATTCGACGAGGTACGCAGCAACCCACCCCAATATGCGCTCAAGATGCTGGCCAGCCTGGACGACGATGATGCCTACCAGCGGT
>DASYBA010000713.1:0-8603 GCA_036501005.1 Candidatus Xenobia bacterium
GAGCCGTTCTGCAGATACGTCTGGGCCAGCGACAGCAATACGCCGACTCGCCGCTTCTCGACGGGCGGACCATTGGGGACGGGCGCCTTCTCCTCCGCCCTGACCGGGGTCGTCCCCGAGGCTGGGTTCAGCACGACGGCCCGTATCTGGGCGACCACCTGCGGATCGAAGTGATGCCCGGCCTCGCTCTCCAGGAGCGTCAGGGCCTGCATGTTCGATAGCCTCTCCCGATACGGACGAGGGCTCACCATGGCGTCGAAGGCCTGCACAGCGCAGAGGATGCGGCCTTCCAGCAGGATGGCATCTCCCTTGAGGTGGTTGGGCAGCCCTTCGCCGTTGTACCACTCATGGTGATGGAGAATGATGCGGAAGACCTCGCGCAGCGAGGTCATGGAGTCGTAGCTATCGGAGGTCCGAGCCACGGAGGACACCAGGGTGCTTTGAATGCTCTCGACCACCTGGCTATCGGTTTGTGAGAGCAGCGCCAGCTTGGCCTGCACGTTGCCCAGATTGTGCAGGTGCGAGGCCAGCTCCAGCAGATCCAGGCGCTTCGGGGGCAGGTTCATGCGCACCCCGACCGCGCGGCTCAACTCGGCGACCCGCAGCGAGTGCCCTTCGAGGAAGGGACTTTGGGCTTCCAAAGCGGCGGCCAGACCGCGGATGACGAGGCGGAAGTCATGCCATTGCTGCTGCAAGGCCTGGTCGAAAGACTTCTGCAGGGCCGAGCGCTCCAGGCTCCGCGCCACCGCTTTGAGCAGGTCGGCGTTGGCCAAGGGCTTGACGAACACCTCGTCCACCCCTTCGACCGCCCCCATGGGCGGGGCCGACGGATCGGCCACGACGATGGTGCGCACGCTGGGATCGGCGTTCATGGCGACATTGTGGCCCGCGGCCGTAGCAATGATGATGAGGTTGAAGCCCTGCCGCGCCGCCTGTTGGACCGCTTCCATGCCACTGGAGGCGGTCGAGACGCGGTAGCCTTCCTGTGCCAACATCGTCTTGACGGAGGTCGAGTAGGCCGTGTCGTCAGAGACGATGAGAATGCTGTCGGGGCGAGCGCGTTGGGTGTTCACAATGACGGGTCAAGCGATTCGACTCCGGTGAGTCGCCCCCTGTACTAGCTGAAAGGGCTCCGCCCCCCAGACGCTTCGCTGGCATCTACCCCGTTCTGGCGGGGTCCGAGCTAGCAGCGGGGGCTACCGGTGGGCGACCAGGAACTCGTTGAGGCCCTGGGTCGAGTCCAAGAGGACCGGATTCTCGCCTGGCGCCTGGATTTCCAGCGGAATGTTCATGTGGCGCAAGCCATCGACCGCCTCCACGCCGTCTTGCGGATGGAAGGCGGCCAACCCCATGGGGCGGCTGGTCATGGTGTATCCGTGGTGCAGCATGTCGTCGGCCTGGACGATGGCTGGATCGGCCGCCGGAGCGTCGCTGATACGGCCGCCCCCTCGCAGGAAGAGGTCGAGAATCCGTTGGCGGGAGTCCTTGTTCTCGCCGACGGTGCGGTCGAGGAAGTGCTTCATCTGCTCCGACGACACGGGCGCATCGTTGGCAACCTGGAACTGTTCGGTGGCCGTCTCGGGGTTGAAGTCCAGCGGGTGCATGCCCTGCCAGTCGTACTTGTCCTGGTTGTGGGCGGCGGCCAGGAGGCCCAGCGCCAGGTCCAGATGCGTCTCGGCGACGTCGGGGTCGAGGGTCGTGCCGGGGTGCCGCACTTCCGCGCTGCCCCGATACCAGGCGGAGTGGAAGTTGATGCCGTAGTAGCGGGAATAGTGGTAGGGCCCGGTGGGGCGCTCAACCGGATCGGGGGCGTTCTCGGCGCCCAGGAAGATCTTGTTGTACCAGAGGTCCTTGAGCTGGTCGGGCGTCTCGGCGGAGAGGCAGGGCGTCAGGGGCTGGCTGGCCAGCGACTGGCAGAAGCGGAACGGCCCGCCTTCTGTGAAAATGCCCCGGTGCTGGGCTTCTCCGTTCTGGGCGATGCGATAGAGGATGTTCTCGTTTTCCAGTTCCACCCGCATCAGGTTCTTTTCGATACGGAGGCGATCTTCCGGGCTGAAGCTGCGCAGGTCGAGGTGGTACTGCAGGGCGCACGCTTTGTGCTCGGTGCAGCCGATGGACTTCAGGAAGGTGAGGGCGTGTCGAATGTCCTTCATGCCGCCGTCCGCGATGGTGGAGATGCGGTTCTTGACCTCGATGTAGCGCACCGGCTCGGTGACGCCGGCGTGGGCCTGGCAGGTCACGGTGTCTTCTGCGTCCCAGCCCATGGCGTCCATCTCGGGGCGCACCTTGTCTTCCATGAACGTCTTGAACTTGACGTAACGGTGGAAGAGCTGGGTATTGACGGCCGGGTCCTGGGTGTCGGAGAAGCCGCGAGGTTCGTGGGTATGCGGATCGGTGCAATTCAGGCTGCCCGGATCTTTCTCGGCGATGTCGAGAATGTTCTGCGCCTGGGTCTCAGGACGGCCGCCCTCGAGCACGGTATGGCCATCCACGCCCTTGGAGGCGTAGCCGCCGACGGTGAAGTTGTAGCCTTTGTCGATGAGCTTCTGGACCATGGCCGCGGTGGGCGGAGGAAACGGTTCGTCGATGCCCTTGGGGGCCGCCACTTCAATCTCCACACCGAACTTGTGGTGTTCGATATCCAGCTTCGGACGATCAGTCTTCACCTCGGCGGTCTGGCCGAGGCTGCTCATGAGCTGCTTGTAGGTGCCGACGTCGACCCGTGCGTTGGGCCCCAGGACGACGTCTCGCACGGCGGGCGTGAACGCAGGCTGTGCTGCTGCTGGCCGATCAACCGTCTTGCCGAACTGGACTCCAAACAACTTCATGACTGCACTCCATTTGCTCTCTATGCATGGAGTGTATCAGGCGGGTCTGGAAATGTTCTGTTCACATCCTGAAAAAATCTTGAACAGATGTTACCAGCTTCGACCGCCGCTCTGCTGCCAGGCTTCCATCTGCCGGGCCGTCGAGTCGTCGTCGGTCGAAGGCTGCTCCCGTCGGACCTGCGTGGGCTCCCGTCGGGCCTTGGCCCGCTGCACGACTTCCGCCAGCTCTCGGGGGCTGCGCACCTTGGTGTCGGCCATGTCGGGCGGCGTGAAGGTGACCTCGCCCTGGCGCAGCGCCCACACCACTTCGATGGGATTGGCAATACGTTCCCAGTTGGCCTTGAACAGATCCGCGCACTTGCGGCCTTGACCTTTGTAGAGGTCGGTCGCCGTGTTGATGGCGAGGAGCACGTCTTGCACGTCCTGGGGCAGGTGCTGGATGCCCTGGTCAGTCAGGCTGAGGAGCATCTCGTCTCGACCCCGCTCCGTTTCTGACGCCATGGCTACCTTGTGGGTGCGGCGGCCCCGCACTTCGCACTTCCCGCCGACCTCGTCGAAATTCCGCTCGTTGGCGACCTTCCAGTCATAGTTGGGCGTCCGATAGGCGACTTCCCAACCCGAGTTGTCGAGGTTGGCCAGGCCGGCGAAGATGGCCTGGCGGCGGCCTTCACCACCGTTGGCATTGATGGTCTGACGGCTCATCTCGGCCTTCTTCATGAGAGAGGCCAGCTCGTCGGCCGACAGCGGATCGTGCTGCTGGCGCCAGTGGTTGGCCCGGGTGACGAAATCGGTGAAGAAGCTGGTCTTGAGGTCGCCCCGATCCCGTTCGGGATGGAACTGCACGCCGATGATCGAACCGTCCTGGTTCTCGATGCCTTCGATCGTCCCGTCGGCAGAGCGGGCGCTGACCTGGAGACCCTCGCCCACCTGGCCGACGGCCTGGTGGTGATAGGAGTTGGCCATGAAGGCGTCGGTGTTGGTGATGCCTGCCAGCGTCGTGCCGGGGACGACCGCCACGGGGTGGTTGCCGCTGGTGTGGTTGACCGTGTAGGGGTAGGGGCGGGTCTTGCTTTGCACCGACTGGATGTCCTGTTGCAGCGTGCCGCCCGGGAACATGACGTTGAGAAGCTGGTGGCCTCGGCAGATGCCCCGGGTCGTGATGCCGTCTTTGATGGCCGTCTCGGTGATGCTCTTTTCCCAGGTGTCGAACTTGAGGGGCGTGGTATGGAGAGAGACGCCATGCTCCTCTTCCTGGCCGTACATGGACGGGTTCAGGTCGGGGCCGCCGGGGATGAGCAGCCCGTGCACGCCTTTGAGTTGCTCGTTGACCGGTCGCCCGTCGTCCCAGATGAAGTGGGCGAAACCGCCCTGGCCCTCAACGGCGTCGGCATACATTTGCGTGCGGCCGCCGGTGGTATAGATGGAGCCGCCGCCGCCGCTTCGCTCCGACGGCTGGTCCTGCACCAGAATGCCGATGACGGGCTTCTCGGTGCGGGGGGCGGCGGGCACCTTCGGGATTTCTCGCACGAAAGGCTTGCTGTTGAACCATCCGCCCCACGACGACTCGCTGGAGTCCTCACCTTTGCGGAAGCCGTCGGATGAGCTGTCTTTCGAGGTGTCGGCGGCGGGTTGCTCAGCAGCCGGCTTCTCGGACTTTTCAGTCGTCTCCGCGGGGCGCTCGGCTGCGGAAGCATCGGCCGGGCTGTTCTTCGGTTTCCAGTTGCTGAGCCCGAGGGTGGTGGTGACGCTCGACATCTTCTTGCACTCCTGAAGTTTCTTGTATCTGTATCAGCGTTTGCCGCTGTATGGGTAGCTGTTGGCCGGCTGGCGGAACGTGTCGATGGCTCGGCGCAGTTCGTCGGGGCTCTGGACCTTGAGCTTCTGGCCTCGGCCCTCGATGTTGACGCCTTCCTGCAGGTTCCAGACCGGCTGCATGTCCATCGGCAGCGGCGTGCTGCCCCACAGGACGCCGGGCTTGGAGAAGCTGCAGCCCATCTTCTTCAGCGCCTGGACGTAGCCGAGGGCCTCGGCCTTCCAGGGGGGCAGGAAGTCCCGCCCGTCCTTGGTCAGTGACAGCATCACGTCTTCCAGCTCGCTGCGCGTGATCTGCATGTCTTTCTCGCCCCGGCGACTGATGGTGAACTGGTAGCCCTGGTCCACCGCCTGCACGGTCTGCACCGGCGAACCGTAGCAGACGAGGTCGCAGTGCTGTCGCAAGACGTCGAACCCCTTGCGCCGGGCCACGCTCTTGTCGTAGAGGTTGAGCTGCGGCGGTCCTTCGCTGCGGCTCGACGAGCTCGAGGGCGAGGTGGTGTAGGTGTTGGAGCTGGACCAACTGGTAGGCTTGGGCTGCTCGGGCGGCGGCAGCAAGGCGATACGGCGGCGGTCGGCGTCTTCCACCAGGGTGCGGAAGAACTGGCGGCGCAGGTCGGACGTCTCGCCCAGGGCCTCGGGGCTGAACTGCACGCCGATGACCTTCTTGTTGCGGGCGTATTCGATACCCTCGGCGGCGCCGTCGGCGGCAATGGCCACCGGGATCATCTCTTTGCCGAGGTCGCCGATCACGGTGTCGTGATGCGAGTCCACTTTGAGGATGTCCTGGCCGAGCGCCTGGCGCATGTGGGTGCCGCCCTGGACGATGACGGCGTGTGGGTTCAAGTGGTCGATACCGCCGTGAGAAGCGGGACGGCTGTTGCCACCGGCGGCGGCGTTCAAGACGTGCTCGCCTCGGCCGATACCCCGCATCGGCGTATCGGTCTTCAGTACTTCCTGCGCCAGGGCGATCTCTCGGCTGTCGAAGTCGCCCTGCTGCAGCACGGTCGGGTTCTGCAGGGTCTCGCCGGCGGGCAGGAGCACGGCGTGCACGCCGTCCAGCAGCTCTTTGGCCGAACGGCCGTCGGGCACGATGAACTGCACTTTGCCACCGAACTCGGCAATCGACTTGGCGCATCGGCCCACCGGGGAGTTCTCAGACGCCTCGGGCGACCCGGGCACGACGATACCGACAACGGGCTTCGGGCGCTCGTAGGAGGCGGGAGCGGGACGGGGAGCGGGGGGCTGTTCCTGCACGGGGGCGGCGGCGGCGGGTTCCTGGCCGCCGGGGATCAGCACGGGTTCCGTCTTGATCGGCTCAGCCTTGACGACGGGGGGCTGGGGCGGGGCAACCGCCACGGTTTCGTGCGGCTCGAAGGCGCCCTCGTCCATCGGCTCCGTTCGGACGCCGCCGGAACGCCGCAGGTCGGAACTCCTGGCCGGGCTCTGGTTCCCCAACAATCCAAACAGCTTCACGTTCTTTGTCTCCACTCCGTCAACTGACGGTATCTTACCAGGGAGACCTGAACAGAATCTTAACAAGCCATCTACATGTCGTTCAGATTGGCAACATTTTGGAGACGTTTCGGCCAGACGCCGGCTTCCAGCCAGCGACCTCGGCTGGCGGCTCGGGTCTCCGGCATGTGGTAGACCCAGGCCTTCTTGTGGTCTCCACCGGCCAGGATGACGTCGATGACGCTGCGCTGATAGAGCCCCTGGTGATGGGGGTTGAACCCCTCGAGCCGATCCAGGTGGCGGAAGGCGGTGTCCGGATCCTTGACGGTGATGAACTCTCCGTGCACGGTTCCGGCCGGTCCGGCATGCGTCTCCAGGGTCACCGCGGGATAGCCGTGGCCGTTGTACAGCCGTCCCTGGAAGGTGGCAGGCTCGATGGATTGGACGAAGGGCTCCACGACCCGATGGTTGGAGAGTCCCTGCTTGAGAGTGCCGTACACCACGACGCCGTCTGCCAGTGCAGGGTCGTAGGCGGCGGGCCAGGTCTCCACGGGCTTAGCTTGACGGCGGGGCCGGGTCTGCTGCGGCCCCGATGGGGAGATCACATTCATGGTCAGGCACTCCATCGGTCAATTCAGGATCTGGATCAGTCCGAGGCGATTGAGAGAATCGAGGAACGCCTCGGGAGAAGTGACGTCAATGCCTTGCTCACCGCTCCACTCGCGCACCTTGGGCAGGTACTCCATCACCGACATGCCCCGGTTGAACGGGCTGGAATTCTTCATGGCGGTCACCACCGCGGCGGCGTCCTTGCCCTCGTGGACCGCTCCGTCGCTCTTCACTTTAATGGTCATGCGACTCTCTCCTTGGTATAGCTCGTGATGCCATTGACATGGGGTGGCCTTTCCGTCAATGCCATGACGTTACCTCTGGGCGACGGGCACCGCCAGTCGCCCAGGCCGCCACGCGGTGGCGTTGTCGACCAGGTAGGAGAAGATGCGGTCGGTGCGTGGGTCGTTCATCACCTCCGGATGGAACTGCACGCCCATCTGGTTGGCGTGGTCGACGTGTTCCACCGCTTCCGGCAGGCCGTCGTGGGCGACCGCGGTGATTTTGAGGTCGTGGCCCAGCGCCTTGATGCCCTGGTGATGCATGGAGTTGACCATGAGGCGGTCCGTGCCCAGCATGGTGTGCAAGGCCGAGTCCCCGACCAGGGTCAAAGGGTGGGTGCCGGGGTGCGGGCCCCGCTCGCCGTGGGGGCCGACCCACTGGCTGCCGATGTCTTGCACCAGGCTCCCGCCGGCCGCGACGTTCATCATCTGCAGGCCCAGGCACACGCCCAACATCGGCATGGCGGCTGCGTAGCCGGTGCGGATGCAAGCCAGCTTGAACGCTTCGGTGGGGCTCGGCCCCTGGGGCGGCACATAGGCCCCGTTGATGGGTTCTCCGTAGAAACTCGGGTGGACGTCGGCGCCGCCGGGAATAAGGAGACCGTCGACCTTGGCGAGCTGCGCCTCCGGGGTCCCCTGGGAGGGCGACAGCGGCACCAGGCGGGCGCCCAGCGGCGCGAGCTTGGCGGCAAACTGTGACAAGAAGGCCCCATCCAGCACCCCGATGTCGCACCGATGCGCGACGGGGGGCGGGGCGGCCACCGTGGGTCGGGCGGGCTGGGGAGCCGCCAGCACGGGCGCCCCGGTGGCATCCAGGTGCCCGCTAGCCGCGGTTTTGCCGCGCCGCGAGAACAAAGTTGATAGACCGTCTCTCAGACCAGACAACATGGCCGGTTTTTCCTTTAGCGCTTACTCCACGGTAAGGCTATCAGCACGGGCTGAAAAAATGTTGAAATTCTGTTCTACGGCGAGGCAACCGCCGGCGGCGTCAGACGGGGACGGACTCGGGATGCACGTAGGCTACCATGGCCAGCCCGTCGGGAAAGTAGATGGCGTTGCCGCTGGTCGCCACCGCCTGGTCATATCGGGTGTCATAATTACACTTGTCGGGGCCATCGTACCAGGCTTCCGTGCCGGGGTGGCCCAGCAGGCCGTGGCGGGAGACGCTATAATGATGGGCGCTGGTCTCCGGCAGTTGCTCGCGGGCGACATTGCCGGCATCGGGGTTGACCGTCCAGACCTCCGTGCCCCCTTTGCAGAAAAACCGCTGGTGGGGGCCGTCTCCCTCGTGGCTCCCCTCCGGCTGCAGTTCGATAAAGGATTCTTTGCTGTGGAATGCCTTGCCGCTGGTCAGTTCAGTGTGGGGGAAGGCGGCCACGGGCTCGCCGGGCCGGATGACGTACACGGTGGCATCGGGTGCTTGCAGGTCCTGGACCAGGGTGAAGCCCTGGAAGGTCGCGCCGCGAGCGATCGGCTTGCCATAGCCCGGAGTCTGGCCCGAGGCCGGCTCAAAGGTCTCGAAGCTCTCGACCAGGTGATTCTTGGGTTCCACCCATCCTGGCACGGTCACGACACCCGGTTGGTTGGGCAGCAGCCGCTGCACGTTGGGCGACAAAGC
>DASYBA010000714.1:0-5803 GCA_036501005.1 Candidatus Xenobia bacterium
ATGGTTCTGGATCATGTCCCGCAGGGCGCCAGAGGTCTCGTAGTAAGACGCTCGGCGCTCGACCCCGACCGTCTCGGAGACGGTGATTTCGACGTGGTCGATATCACGCTGGTTCCAGACCGGCTCGAAGATACGGTTGGCGAAGCGAAAGACCAGGATGTTCTGGACGGCTTCCTTGCCCAGGTAGTGGTCGATGCGGAAAATCTGGTCTTCGCCCACCATGCGCTGGATGGTGCCGTTGAGCGCGCGGGCCTCTTCCAGGTCGTGGCCGAACGGTTTTTCCAGCACGATACGCGCCCAGCCGGCGGGTTGCCCCGGCTGTTCGGAGCGCCGGTTGAGAAAGCCATCCTGCCACAACTGGCGCAGCACCCGCACGGTGGCGTCGACCGGGATGGCCATGTAGAACAGCCAGTTGGCGCCGCAGCCCCGAGCCTGCGCCAAGGTTCGCAGCCGATCGCCCAGATCGCCATCTTCAGAGGTGACGTAGAAAAGCGCCTGGGCAAAGCTGTTCCAGGCCGCCTCATCGGGGCGATGCCGGGCGTACCGGGTGACCGCCTCTCGCATGTCGTCTCGAAAGCGATCATGCGATGCGGGGGTGCGGGCCACGCCGATGATGGCGAACCGCACCGGCAGATGCTGCTCGGCGGCCTGATCGAAGAGCGCTGGAATGAGCTTTCTACGGCTCAGATCGCCGCTGGCCCCGAAGATCACCACCGCGCACGGTTCGGGAATGCGCTCGGCGAGGAGCGTGTCCGTCAACGGGTTGTCGAGCAGCAAGCGCTCCATCAGGAAACCAGGTAGCGGGCAAACCGGTCGTGAAGGCGGGTCAGGACGACCTCCGCATCGGCAGGTGGCTGCTCGCTGCCCCGCAGCCGCTCGAGCTCCCGCCGCGCTTCGAGCAGGTCGGCGTTGGCCCGGGCGTCGAGAGGCGTGATGCAATCCATGACCTGGAATCCGACGGAGAGCCGATCCAGCGCGTGTCGAACGGCGCCCGGGGAGCGGCTATGCAAGGCCTGCAGCGCAACCCGATCCAGCTCGAGGAAGTTCTTGACCAGTTCGGGATCCATTGTCAGCATTATTCCAACCGAGCCCCTCGGCTGAAACCATGAACGCGGACGGAGAGCCTGACACCCCCCCACCGTCAGGCTCTCCGTCGCTTGATCAATGCTACCTCGAAAGACCGATGCTGGGTACCGACCCAGGGCGCATCGAGGTGGGACTAAAGTCTCAGCAGGTGATTAGAAAATCAAGTCATCCAGCGGCTGGTGACGGCTTCGCGGTCGAGGGTCGCGATCGTGCGCTGGTACAACTTCTGCGCCTCGGTCGGGCTGTTGCCGACGCAGGTGACGCCGAGCTTGCCCCACTCCGACAGCGTCCCGATCATGTGGAAGACCACCCCGGTGTGCGTGGTGGAGTTGTAATGCATGCCCGCATAGGTGGTGATGTCGATGAGGTCTTCGGGCAAGAGCCCGCGATAGCGAGGCGACTCGATATTGTCGGATGCGACGTAGTATTTGCGCTGACCGTAAGGCGTCTCGAAGTGGCCGTTGTCTTCGTTGTAGTGACCGTTGGTCAGATATTGCAGGGTGCAGTAGGGGTGCGTGGTGCCGCCCATGCGCAAGTTGATCTCTATGGCGTGGATGCCATAGCCCTCGTCCTTGTGGGGCACCGCCAGGAAGTCGACCGACAGCCGCCCGATGACGCCCTGCGAGGCCATGGCCTGGCCGATGGTGCGGGCCGCCTTGTGGATGGGCATCCGATAGGCGGGTCGGGCCGGAAAACGGCAGCCGAGGTAGGTCTGCCCATCCGCGCCGCCCAAGACCTGGTCGTGCGATGAGATGAGCTCGACCTCGCCCAGCGGCGTCAAGCGGAGCTGGACGCTGGGCGACTTCTTGTTCTGCCCTTCGATGAAGCATTCGACCACGCCCTCGAGCTGCCGAAACTTGTCGCAATACTGCGCCCACGACATGTCCGGAGCCTGCACCCGAGCCTTGGTGGGCAAGGTGTCCAGCACGATGCGGCGGGCCTGGGCGTCGGACAGCTTGCCGACCCTCAAGGCGTCGAGGTTGTAGAGGGCATTGCCCTCGCCCGAGAACCCATCGTTGAGCTTGATGACCACCTTGCGAAGGTGGGGGTCGCGCTGCGCCAGCTCTACGATGGCATCGGCCATCTCGTTCTCATCTTTCAGATCGTTGAAGCCCAACGGGTGGGGCACGCCGACCTCTTCGAACAGCCGCCGGCACCCGCTCTTGGTGCCATAGCGCTGATGGCGCGGGTCGGTGCCGAGCAGCGGAATGCCCAGGGCGACGGCCAGGCGGCGCTCCATGGGGGTGCCGTTGAAGACGGTCAGATGGGCGTGTGGATCGTTGCCAATGCAGCGCCGGATGCGACGGATGAGGTGAGGACGTTCGAGCACCTTCTCGGTCAGGGGCCGGGTGGAGACGTCGTAGGTGGAGAAGAGATGGAGCCGCTGACGGGCATGAGTGAACGGAATGCCCGGCAAGAGCTGCAGGTAGTAGTCGATAATGCTCGGGTTGATGGGCTGCGAGCTGACGAACACCATGCGGGTGCGGGGCTTGGCCAGCAGGATGAGCAAGAAGAGGAGACGCTCTTCGTAGTGCGAGAAACCCTTGATCTTGGTCAATTCATCAGGGCTGAAAGACAGCGATGGGACCACCACCACGGTCTGCTCTGCATTGCGGTCATGCCACGTCGAGCGCCATAGGGCGGGCAAGCGGCTCTGCAGGAGCTGGAAGGCCTGCTCCTCGGCGTCGGAGCCGGGCGCAGGCAGCGGGAGGTCGCGCAGGGTAGACAAGGGGGAGTCTTCGGTGATCACGGGCGCTGGCATTCGGTAGCCCGCAGACCGGCTCCTGGCACGAATCAAGCGCCAAGCCATGCTCGCCCCAGCGAAGGCCGGAAGGGGGCGGAGCCCTCACAGGGGAGCGCTCGCCAGCGAGCAGGCGCTAGCTACCAGGCGCCAGCTAGTAGCCGCGTAGCAGATGCCGCACAGCTCCCCCTGGTCACAGCCGGGGGGCCCCAGCGAAGCGGATGGGGGGCGGAGCCCTCAAGGTTGGGGGGTAGAGCCCTTGAAGGCGGGGGCAGAGAAAGGTCGAACATCCCCCGGTGGACCATGTTCCGGTAGGAGCTGATCGTTCCCACCTTCCGGCAAGTTGAGTATTGATGAGCAGCAAAGAAATCCTGATTGTCGACAATAATGTGGCGCAGGCCGACCAATTGATGCGGGTGCTGGAGAAGGGCGAGTACGAGGTTGTCACCGCCGTCGATGGCCCGGATGGGCTGGAAGCCGCCAAGACCATCAAGCCTGGCGTGGTCGTCAGCGCCGTCAGTCTGCCGCGGCTTGATGGCGGGCAGCTATGCCAGGCCATCAAGGGCGATCCGGAGCTGCGCAATACGCCTGTCGTGCTAATGGTCCGGCCGCATTCGCATGACGACATCCTGGCCGCCCTCGAAGCGGGCGCCGACGACGTGTTGATCGGTGCGCCCAGCGAGGAGCTCTTGCTGGCCTGCATCAAGAACCTGGGGGCTCGCAACGGATCCGTGTCGGCCCCCAACCCGTTGGAGATCGACGTCGGGGGCCGCAAGCACCAGTTGCGGGTGGAACGGGAACAACTGGCTCGGGTGCTGTTGTCGGTGCTCGACAGCCAGGCGCATGACGGCGGCGGGAACGGCGGGTCTGCCGCCACCGGGCCGGAGCAGGAGCTGGCCCGCCTGAAGGAAGCGCTGCTGGCCAACCTGTCCTACGAACTGCTGTCGCCGCTGGCGACCATCAAGGGCTACATCACCTCGCTCCGAAAGAACGACGATACCCCCGCGCACGAGAGCATCATGAACCGGTTGTCCGAGAACATCGATCACATGGGCGACATGATCGAGAACCTCGTGTACGCGGCCGATCTGCAAGCCGGCCGTATCGTTCTCGAGCGCCAGGAAGTCGATATCAAGGGCACCATCGCGGAGAGCGTGTCGGACGAAGAAGCCCGGGCCGAGAACAAGGGCATCAGCATCTTCTACAAGCTACCCTCGGCTCCGCTCATGCTGGGGGTCGACACCCGTCGGTTGCGCCGTGCCCTGCGGCACCTCATCGACAACTCCATCAAATACTCCCCAGAGGCGGGCGAGGTCATGGTACAGGCCGGCAAGACGCAAAGCGACGTGGTCATCAAGGTCAGCGACCAGGGCCCTGGTTTCGATGCGGATCTACAGTCGGACCTGTTTGACAATCCCGACAACCCGCCCGGCCAGTCCGATCCCCCCACGGGGCTAGGCGTGGGCCTGTACATCGTCAAGAAGATTGTTCAAGCGCACGGCGGCCGCATCCAGGTCGACAGCAAGCCGGGCAGCGGCTGCACTATCGCCCTCTACCTGCCGCTCAACCCGTCCAAACGGTAGGTGAGCAGGCCCGCGCGTTGACATGCAGAAAGAGAAGCAACAGGTGCCGATAGAGGGAGAACCGCTGGAAATCATCTGCCAGGCGTGTGGCTTCGGCCATGCCGTCGACTCCTTCTATTGCATCGCCTGCGGTTCGCCCCTCAAGGGATCCACCTCCCTGCCCAACATTCTCAAGCCTGGCGTGAGGCTCAATGACGGCGTCTACTCGGTAGGCCGCATGCTCGGCCAGGGCGGCTTCGGCATCACCTATCTGGGCAGCGACGTTAACGCTCAGCGCCCGGTGGCGATCAAAGAGTTCTTTCCGTCGGGGTGTGCCCGCTCCGGCAGTCGGGTGGTGCCGTCCGGGCCCATCTCGCCGTCGGATTTCAGCCAGGCCCGCCAGCGCTTCGTGGAAGAAGGCGAGCTCCTGAGTCGATTTCGCCATCCAGGCATCGTGCGGGTCTTTGCCACCTTTGAAGAAAACGATACCGCCTATATCGTGATGGAACTCTTGCGGGGCAAGACGCTGGATGCGCTGCTCACCACCCGCGGCGGCCGACTGCCGGAAGAGGAAGCCGTCAACTACCTTCTCAAGATTGGCGACGCACTCGACATCGTGCACAAGTCGGGCCTGTTGCATCGGGACGTAAAGCCGCAGAACATCATGGTGACCGATGAGAGTCGGGTGGTGTTGCTCGACTTTGGCACGGCTCGCAAGTACGCCGAGGGCATCCTGCAGAAGCACACCGTCCAGGTCACGCCGGGCTATGCGCCGCTGGAGCTTTATTCGCAACGGGCGTTGCGAGGGCCGTTCACCGACGTCTATTCGATGGGCGCGACCATGTACTATCTGTTGAGCGGAGAACCGCCAGTGCCCTCCATGGATCGAGCCGTCGGCATGCCGTTGACCAACATTCGAAAGATCAACGAAGACGTCAGTGAAAACGTCGGCAGTGCGGTCATGCAGGCGTTGAACATGGATTGGTCCATGCGGCCGCAGGAAATCAGCGCGTTCACCGCCATGCTGAACGGCGGCCAGCCGCGCAGCCCGCGCAAGACCCGAGGAGACGGAGCAGAAGAATCGGGCAGCGCGCACGACCTGCTGGCCGGTCACACCAGTTGGGTGCGCAGCCTGGCTTTCTCGCCAGATGGCCTGCTCCTGGCCTCCGGGTCCGACGACAAGACGGTGCGCATCTGGAACGTCGCCAGCATGCGCGAGGTTCGTTGTATCAAGGGCCACACCGGCTGGGTGCGCTGCCTGGGGTTTGCGGCCGAGCCGAATCACGTTCTGTCGGGTTCTCGAGATCATAGCGTCCGCTTCTGGAACCTGCTGTCGGGGGGTGAGGAGCGACGGGTCGAGGCTCCAGACGGCATTCTGTGCCTCGACATCGCGCCCGGCGGCAAGGTGGTCGCG
>DASYBA010000715.1:0-19652 GCA_036501005.1 Candidatus Xenobia bacterium
GGAAGCGTTCCGGCTCGCTGCTGCGGAGGTCAATCGACGCGAATTACGGAAGGGCAACCGCCTCATTGTCATCGAGGTGGTCGACCCGCCGGGTCGGAAGGTCTGATCGCGGGCCACGGGGCGGCCGAGGTTCCTGTCTGAAGCGTGCGATATATGGGAAGATCCACCCGTTTTGACAACAGATATTTTCCGGTACTGGGAAGAGCGGGCCCGGGGGACATTCTCCTGCATCGGGACCGTATCGCCCGGCAGGTCACTTCGGAAGGTGGTACGTCTCCGGGTGCTCGATCTGGTCGATGGACGTCGGCGGGTGGGAAAAGATGTAGCCGGCCTCGTCCCCC
This sequence comes from Candidatus Xenobia bacterium, assembly GCA_036501005.1. Classification (GTDB taxonomy): domain Bacteria; phylum Vulcanimicrobiota; class Xenobia; order RGZZ01; family DASYBA01; genus DASYBA01. The sequence goes on from DASYBA010000715.1 coordinate 342, forward strand.
CTTGTCCCCGCTTTGTGCAACGCATCGAAGAACTTCATGCCGTCGACATAGGCAAACGATAGCGAGTGGTAGTACGCCACCGCTTCCTTCGGCGCGCCCGGCGGCACGGGGGGCTGCACCCGGTCGCAGAAGTCCTGGAAGAGCTTCAACTGGCCCAGGTGGGCGAACACCCGGCGGGTGACCGACTGGGCGTGGCCTTCGATGAGGGCGTTCCAGATCTTCACTTGATTCGGGTTCTTCAGTTTCGCTACGTGGCCCACGATGCCATACAGCTCCTGATCCTGGGCGTGCACCAGCTCGTGGGTCAGCACCACCCGCATGAGCTGGCGAGGATCGATGCTGCCCTGCAGGACAAAGACATCCAGCATGGTCTCGTAGTTGGACGGCACGACCAGCACCTGGTGGAGCTTCATGGTGTACTTGCCCAGGATGTGCGGCGCCATGGCGGCCGCGGTTTCCTTCGCCACGCTGTCGGCTTTGGCCGCGTACTTGCTCTCCAGGCGAAGCTGCGGCAGCAGCTCCTCGGCCAGTATGGTGCGCATCTGCTGTTCAGTGCACGGCATGATGGGGGGGAAGACCTTGTACTTGCGCCCCGTCTCGGCCTCGATGAGGGGACGGATGCGGCGACCCACGTCAGCCAGGCTGTCCGCCGAGAAGAAATCGAACTTGTTGGGGGCGGCCTGGGCGACACTGACCATCAACGCCAAGAGCAACCCAAAGATGACGAATCTGCGCATGGGATTTTCGATTCGACAGCCTGGCTTAAGACCCCCTAGCCGAACGCCGGGCCCCGGCTCAGGCGGTGGAAACGCCATTGGTGGAGGCAGGCGGCCACCAACAGGCCAGTGATGAGGCCGGTCCACAGGCCGATGGGCCCCCAGTGGCGGGAGAAAGCCAGCCAGACCCCGCAGGGCACGCCCACCAGCCAGTAGGAGAAGATGGCGTTGAGAAACGGGACCCGGGTATCCAGCAACCCGCGCAGCATGCCCATGCCGACGACCTGCAGGCCGTCAAAGACCTGGAACAACGCCCCCATGCGCAATAGCCGAGCAGCCAGGGCGACGACCGGCACGGCCTCGGTATAGCACGATACGATACGTTCGGCGAAGAGCAGGAAGCACGCGCAACTGGCGCACTGGGTGACCAGGACCATGGCAATGCTGGTGCGCCCCGCTCGCCGTACCGCGTTCGCATCGTGTCGCCCGGCGGCCTCGCCCAGCCGCAGAGCGGCCGCGAACGACAGGCCGAGGGGGAGGGTGAAGAACAGCGAGCAGACGTTCATGGCGATCTGGTGGGAGGCGAGCTGCACCGTGCCGAGGGTGCCCATGAGGAGGGTCATGACGGCGAAAAACGACATCTCCGAGAGCAGGCTTCCGCCCATGGGCAGGCCCAGTTTGAGAAGCCCCAGCATGCTGGTGCCTCCGCTCCCTCGCCAGAAAGGCCAGGCGCGGTAGCGCCGGTTGCAGGCCAGGTAGCCCACCAGGCAGAGGAAGGCAATCCAGTTGGCCGTCGAGAGGGCCAGGCCGGCCCCTGACATCTCGAGGCGGGGCAGCCCAAAGCGGCCGAGGATGAGTCCCAGGTCCAGGAATGGGTTGATGCAGGCGGCCAGGCCGGAAATGACGACCGAGGCTCGGGTGTCACCGGTGCCCTCGGTGAACTGCCGCAGGGCGAGGTAGCCGGTCGCGGCCGGCACCCCCCACGAGGCGCTGCGCAAAAACTCGTCGGCCCGGGGAACCAGCTTCGGGTCCTGCCCGAGGAGGGGTAGCAACACGTGACCCTGTCGGCAGGCCGCGATCATGCCGACCGACAACGTCAGGCTGAGCAGCCAGGCGCGTCGCACGGTGGGCCCGACCGCCTCGCCGCGGCTGACGGCGGTGGACACCAGGGGCCCGACCGTCGTCAGGATGCCGATGATGATGATGTAGCAGAAGTAGTAGAGCGTCAGCGCCATGGCCATGGCGGCCAGGGGACCGGGCCCCAGACGGCCGACCACCAGGTTGTCCACCACCGCCATGGACATGATCGCCCCCTGGGCTCCGACCAGCGGGCCGGCCAGCCTCAGGGTCTTGCGACACTCATCGACCCACGATTCCATGGGAAAGAATTCAAACATCGTCGGCAGGATCCCCCAGGGTCGCAGTGGTATGCTGCGGCAACACTCGGGAGTATGTGGAGGAGGGCACGGCTTTGTCGACGACCATGGAAGAGTTCTTGAGTCGGAGGGCCATCCGGCGGTTGGCGGGCAAGCGTCGCCATGAGTGGGCGGAAGAAACCGTAGCGGCCGGCCAGGTCAAGCTGGAGACTGTGGAGTCGTCCCACGTCAAGGCCGTAGTGACGGGCAAGTCGCCGTGGAACGTGGCACTGGCGGTCGAGGGCGAGCAGCTCCAGTGGAGCTGCTCCTGCCGCAACGGCAAGGCTGGGGAGTTCTGCAAGCATTGTGCCGCCGTGGCCCTGGCCTGGAACCGGCATCAGAACGGTGACGCCACCGACCAGGACGACCCGATGGACAAGATTCGCCAGTTCCTCAAGTCACAGAAGAAGGGGAAGCTGGTCCGCTGGATCCTCGACGAGGTCGAGCTGGATCCGTCGTTCTATCAGTGGGTCCTGGAGAAGATGGTGCCGGCGGCCCGTCCCACCGATCAGGAGCAGGCCCCCCCGCCGGAGTCCTTGGACGAGATCTGGCGACAGTTCCAGGCCAATCCCAACTACGAGCTCTACCAGGTGCTGCAGGCCACGGCCGAGGCCCGGGGCGAGTGGGGCGAGTGGCGGCACAAGGCGCTGCAGCACTTGCTGGAGCACGATCCCGCCCGCCAGGCCCGTCCCGATCGGACCGGCGTAGTGCAACAACTACTGTCGGAGGCCCCCGAAGCCCCCGAAGATGCCACTGAGCTGCGCCACCTCATCGAGGGCGCCCTGGCTCGTCGCACCTCGCAGGCCTACGCGCAAAGCGTCACCTGGCTGGAAGCCCTGCATCGCCTGGAAGACAAGGCGTCGTTCAGTCGCTACGTACAGGAGCTGCGGGAGGCCCACAAGTCGAAGAAGGGTTTCATCAAGCTTTTGGACGAGACCAGTTGGGCATGAACTAGGTAGACTTCTCATAGTATGACGGAGGGCACCCCCATGAACAAGCTTCAAGATCTGCATCAGCACGGCGTGAGCGTGTGGTTGGACTATCTCAGCCGCTCGCTGATCCAGACCGGCAAGCTGAAGGGCCTCATCGACGAGGGCCTGCGGGGCGAAACCTCCAATCCCACCATCTTTCAGAAGGCTGTCTCGGAAGGGAACGCCTACGACGCCCAGATCCTGGCGCTGGCTCGCCAGGGCATGGAGGGCGAGGCCATCTGCTGGGAGTTGATGATCGACGACATCCAGCACGCCTGCGACATTTTCAAGCCGCTCTACGAGCAGACCCAGGGCGGCGACGGCTACGTCAGCCTGGAGCTCAACCCGATGCTGGCTAGAGACGCCGATGCGAGCCTGAAGCAGGCCCGAGAACTGTACCAACGAGTCGATCGCCCTAACGTCATGTACAAGGTGCCCGGCACGCAGGAGTGCATTCCCGTCATCGAGCGGTTGCTGGGCGAGGGCTTCAATATCAACATCACCCTGCTGTTCGACGATCGGGCCTACGATCAGGTCATCGAAGCGTATTTCAAAGGCCTCGAGAAGCGGGTCGCGGAAGGCAAACCCATCCATCGTATCGCTTCGGTGGCCAGCTTCTTCGTCAGCCGAGTCGATACGGAAGCCGATGCCCGCATGGACAAGCTGGTGGCCAGCCGCCCGGAGTTGAAAGACAAGGTCGCGGCACTGCACGGCAAGGTGGCGGTGGCGAACGCCCGCATCGCTTACGAGCTTTTCGTCAAGCGCTTCTCCGGACCCCGCTGGGAGGCGCTCAAGGGTCATGGCGCCACCGTCCAACGCCCCTTGTGGGCCAGTACCGGCACCAAGAACAAAGCCTATTCCGATACGCTCTACGTGCACGATTTGATCGGCCCGCACTGCGTGAACACCATGCCGGAAGACACGATGCGGGCGTTCCAGGATCATGGCGTGGTGGCCGATACCCTCACGACAACCCTCCTGCAGGAGGCCCACACGGTGCTCAAAGGGCTGGCCGACGTGGGTGTGGACCTGTACGACGTCACCCGCTTCCTGGTGGACGACGGCGTCAAGAAGTTCGAACAGTCCTACAAGGACCTGCGAGACGCCGTCATCAAGGAGCGGGAAAAGCTGCTGCAGACGGCCTGACGTGAAAGAGCTTGCCGCCCGGCTCTACCACCTGGTCGACCGCCTGACCCACTGGGTCTGGTTTTTGGCCCCGGTGTGCAGCCGGGCCATGGTGGGCATGACGTTTGTCTACACCGGATACGCCAAGACCCACCAGGGCCACGACAAGATCCTCGGGCTGTTGACGAGCCTGAACATTCCGTTTCCGGCCTTGAATGCATGGTTTCTGGGCTACCTCGAGTGGTTTGGGGCCTATCTCATCATGGTCGGGTTGTTCACCCGTCCTATCGCATTCGCCCAGATGATCAGCATGGCGGTCGCCGTCATGACGGCCGACCGCAGCGACTTCCTGTCTTGTTGGGGTTCGTCCGGCGACAAGGGCCCGACCGATATTACCACGTTGGTGCTGTTCTGCTACCTCATCTGGCTGGTCATGTTCGGCGCTGGCCCTCTGAGTATCGACTATATCCTCGGCCGCTTTTTTCGCCAGTGGGCCGGAATCGAACAGAAACCGGTCAAGGACTGACTAGCCGGGGCGGAACTTGCCGGCTTGTGCCTACGGTCTAGGCTGATGTGCGAGTATGGGGGCGGCCGCTCCTGGCAGGAAACTCCCTCCACGCGCACAGAATACGGGGTACCGTTCTGCCCGCTGAAGCCGGGCGAGTATTCCTGTCGCACTTTGTGGCAGGATGCTCCGGTCACGTCAGCACTGGAACGTCAAGCTGATCTGAAGCATTAGGAGGAACCTCATGGATCGCAGAGATTTTGGCAAGATGATGGCGGCCGCGGTGGCTGGTCTGCTGGTGGGTTCGAAGGTCGTTCCGGCGTTTGCCGATAAAGCCAAGGGAGAGGCGGCCGGCGCTTTGCACGGCTGCAAGGGCGTGAACTCCTGCAAAGGCAAGGGAGGCTGCAAGACGGGCGACAAAGGCTGTAAGAGCAAGAATTCGTGTAAAGGCAAGGGCGGCTGCGCCACCGCCAAGCACGATTGCAAGGGCAAGAACTCCTGCAAGAGCCAGGGTGGCTGCAAGGCCGGCGACAAAGGTTGCAAGGGCAAGAACTCCTGCAAGGGCAAGGGCGGTTGCGCCACCCCTGTCAAGAAGGGTATGTAGTCCCGGTCTCAAGTTGAAGAGGGGGGTCCCTACGCTTTTGTGGGTGGCCCCCCTCTTGTGCGTTTGTCACAGGAGAGCAAGATGAGCCAGAATCGGTGGAAGATTCGCAACCTGGGCCTGGGAATGGGTCTGCGCACGGTCCACTACAGCCACATCCTGGAGTCGCGTCCTGCTATCGACTTCTTCGAGATCATATCGGAGAACTATATGGATGTCGACGGCCGCCCCATGTGGATGCTCGACCAGGTCGCCGAACGTTACCCCATCATCATGCATGGCGTATCGATGTCCATCGGCAGTACCGATCCGTTGAACATGGACTACCTTTTGAAATTGAAGGCGCTGGCTCGTCGGATCGACGCTCCCATGGTCTCCGATCATCTCTGTTTTACCGGCGTAGCGGGCCGCAACGTGCACGATCTTTTGCCGGTGCCCTACGACGAGAAGACCCTGCGGCATGTGGCGCAGCGGGTAAAACAGGTCCAGGAGATCCTGGAGCGGCCCCTCATGTTGGAAAATCCCTCCACCTACCTGGAATTCAAGACGTCGACCATGACCGAGCCCGAGTTCATGGTGCGGCTCATGGAGGAAGCCGATTGCGGCATGCTGTTGGACGTCAACAACGTCTACGTGAGCGCCCGCAACCACGGGTTCGATGCGGCGGCCTACCTGGAAGCCATTCCCGTTGACCGCATCGGCTATCATCACCTGGCCGGGCATACCGACAAGGGAACCCACCTGCTCGATACCCATAGCGATTTTGTCGTGCCCGGCGTCTGGGACCTTTACGAGCGCATATCGAACCGAACGGGTGGCCGAACCACCCTGGTGGAATGGGATGAAAACATTCCGGCGTTCGAAGTCGTCCACGCCGAGGTCCTCAAGGCTCGCCAGTACCTGGCGAAGAAGGTCCATGCCCAAGTCGCCTGACCTCCAGGTCCTGCAGAACTGGTTCCAGACCTTCATCGTGGATCCGGCGGCCGATGAAGACGTCTTTCGTGGCCACGAGAAGCAAGCCAATCAGTGGATCAAACCTACGCCAGACCTGAGCGCCGTCGAACGAGTCGATATTTACCGCGGGCAGTACCTCCTACGCATGGAAGAGGCCCTGGCGGCTGACTTTCCGGGGGTCAAGCACTTCCTGGGCGAGCACGCTTTCGAACACTTCGTCTACCATTACGTCCAGGCACATCCCTCTCGGAGTTACAATTTGAGCCGCCTGGCGGAAGACGTGCCGGGTTTTTTCTCGGCCTCCGATTATCGCCGCAAGGGATTCCTGGCCGATATGGCCCGCCTGGAACTCACTGTCTGCCAGGTGTTCGACGCGCCCTCGTCGGCGCCGCTCACGCAAGAGGCGGTGGCGGCCGTACCGGAGGAAGCGTGGGGCCAGGCCCGGGTACAGACCGTGGCGGCTTTGCGGTTGCTGGACCTGTCCTATCCGGTCAACGCCTATTTGACGGCCGTGCAGACGGGAACACCGCTGCCCAGCACGGCCAGAACACCGAACCATCTGGTCGTCTGGCGACATCGCTACGACATGTGGCGCATGGCGATATCAAAGGCAGAGTATCGGTTGTTGTCCGCACTCCAAGCGGGATCGCCCCTGGGAGACGCGTTGTGGCAGGCGACCCGAGGGCGCGACCGCCTGGACGCTCAGGAAGTCTTCCGGGCCTTCAGCCGGTGGGTTGGAGAGGGTTTCTTCAGCGAGATCCATCGGTAGCCAGGCGGCTGTAGATGACACTGTCTTCAAAGTGGTCGTAGAGCCATTCGGCCTCTCGCATGGTGCCTTCCATGCGGAAGCCCAGCGCTTCGGGAATGGCCCGGCTGCGGGTATTGCCCGGGGCACAAAAAATCTGGACGCGGTGCAGCTCCAAGTCTTCAAACGCCATTCCTACCAACGCCTTGACCGTGCGTCGCATGATGCCGCGGCCCTGGAACGTCTCGCCCAGCCAGTAGCCGATATCGCCCTGGCGGTTGTGCCGGTTCACCCGGTTGAAGCCAGCCAGGCCCGCCAGCACGTGGCGATACCACACGCCAAACTGCACGCCGCGCCCCTCGCGGGCCATGGCCTCCGAGGCTCGCACGAAATCCATGGTGTCGGCCATGTCGAGGGCATCGTCCAGCCACGGCATCCAGCGGCGCAGAAAAGGCCGGTTGCGGTCGATGAGGCTGAAGACCTCACCCGCGTGGCGCACCGTCACCTTACGCAGCTCGATGTCTGCATCGACCTGCCGAGGATCGGGTAGGTGGGCGAGACTGCCAGACACGGGTGACGCCATTAACCGTTATTGGAAACCCGCCAGCTTGCCCACCCCGAACGGGGCGATGATATTGGCCGGAGCCTGTCCGGCCGGTGGCGCTTCGAACGTGGCCTGCCAGTATGCCGTGCTGCCGTCGGCCGGATTGAACTGCGAGATGCCCTCGCCGTTGCCGACATAGACCTGGCCATTGGCCCCCGCCACGGCGGGGCTATCGATAGGGAGTTGATCTTCCCACTTCTGTTGCCCGGTGGCCGCATCCAGCAGCCGAACGCTCTGCCCGGTGGCGGCGACGACCAGGCCTTGCGGCGTGAAAACGAGAGGTTGGGAGACGTCCAGGTTGTTGACCTGATCGGGATTCTTCACCGGCATGTCGAGGTGGTTCGTCCACTTCGGCTTGACCTCTCCCTGGGCGTTCTTCGAATCCAGGGCATACACGGTCGAGTTGTGGTCGATGACGTACAGGGTGCCGTCAGGGCCCAGGACGGGGGGCTGGTTGACGCCGTGCTCCGCCTGGAAGCTCCACTTCAAAGTGCCGGTGTCGGGGTCCAGGGCCCATAGATCCGAGCCGTTCTCGCACATGACGCTGCCGCCCACTTCCGTCGGCGTGATCCCGCTCATATAGTGCAGGGCCTTGTGCCACTTCTCCTGACCGCTCGATGGGTCAAGCGCCCACACGCCGACCTCGGTGGGGTTGGCGGCCCCCACGTACAGGTTCTTGCCCGACGTGACCCCCGTGTACATGGCAATGTCGGGTTCCGGCATCGAGCGGATCACCTGGCCGGTCTTGCCGTCTCGTACTTCGATACCGTTGCCCTGCAGGTTCTGTCCGTACAGGTCGCCGTCGGGGCCTACCGTGGGCGGCTTGTTGGCATAGAAGGCGTTGTCCACCGCCCACTTCACCTGCCCGGTGGCGGCGTCAACGCCGCGCAGGTTGAGCAACCCCTGCTCGGAGCCGGTGGCGACGATGGCCAGGCCGTCCTTGGGTTGCTGCAGGATCTGGGTGTACTCGTCGGCGGTGCTGACCGCCCACTGCGGGTGCGGCAAGCTGGTGCTGGCTGAAATCGTCGTCATCTGGTGTCTCCCTCTCTTTGGAACAGGTGCAGTGTACTCGCCGATCCCTGGCAGATGATGAACAGAATGTTAACCTTGTTAATGAGCGTGCGTGCGCTTGGCGGACAGGTGCGGCGAGGGGATGGGGGGGTGAGGTGTGGGTGCTGGCGGCCGGTGCAGCCAGAGCCATGCCGCAATCAGCACCAGCCCGGCCGCGACCACCGTGACCAACGGAATCCATGACCGGCGAGGCGCCGCCATCATCGGTACATGATCGATCGGGGCAGTATCCGTCTCGGAGGCCTTGGGCACCGGCGCCAGCCCCAGGATCTGCCTCACCTCGGCGATGGACTCGGGACGATCGGCCGCTTTGACTTCCAGCATGCTCTCGATCGCGTGGGCCAGCGGCTCGGGCACGTCGGGGCGCAGCTTGCGCAGGGGGGTCATGCGTACCAGCTCGGCGGCCCGCTGCAGCGCATCGGGCGGGATCTGGTACGCCAGAATGGCGTACAGCGTCGCCCCGAGGGAATAGATGTCGCTGCGCGCATCGGTTCCGCCGCTATACTGTTCCAGCGCGGTGTAGCCGGGGGAGGTGGCCCCCCGGGCAAAGGTGGCGGTGGCGGCGTGGCCCCCTTCGAACAGCTTGGAGATGCCAAAGTCGACCAGCTTGATGTGGCCGTCGACCCCCAGCATGATGTTGCCGGGCTTGACGTCCCGGAACACCACCGGTGGGTTGTGGGTGTGCAGATACTGCAGGACGTCGCACAGTTCGGCCGCCCACTTCAAGACCATCGGGACGGGCAGGGGATCCTCTTCCTGGCCCACCACGGTAGAGAGGTTGCGCCCCTTGATGTACTCCATGACGAGATGGGGGATGTTGTCCATCTCGAAGTAGTCATAGACCTTGGGCAGGAGAGGATGGTCGAGCTGGGTCAGGACCAGCGCCTCGTGACGGAGCTGCCGCATGCCCTGCTCGTCCCCGGCATAGGCGGCGTGCATCTCCTTGATGGCGACCTGCTGGTTCTCCTCCAGGTCGGTCGCCAGGTAGACGGAGCCCATGCCACCCGAGCCTAGAACTGTTTCAATCCGATAGCGCTCATCGAGCATTTGACCTGAGGCATGCATGTCGTCTCAGGTACATTCGTCCTTCAACCGGACAGGCCTCTCCGCGATCTCCACGGAGAGGCCCTTCCACTACAAAGTGGCGTTCACGTAGTGGCGCCAGAAGCCCCAGTCGTGCATGGCGTCGTGCGGCACGTCAAGCTGGGCAGGCACGCCCTTCTCGTGCAACTTTCCGACCACGAAGTAATGATCTCCCGTGAACGGCTCGTTGGGCGCCAGACCAAAGTACTGCCGCTGCTGGCGGAGCCGCCACAGGATGGAGGGGTCGTCGAGACCCGGAATGTAGTCCTTGGGATTGTTGTAATAGACGTTGTCGTCGTAGTATCCGACGACGTTGTCGGTAATGTCGAGCGATCCTGACATGGAGACGATCTTGCTGATCTGGTCGGGGTGTCGGAAGCCGAAGTTGGCGGCGTGGTAGCCGCCGAAGCTGCACCCGGCGGCCGCAATGAAGGGATTGCCGGTGCGGCTCAAGATGAACGGCACGACCTCTTCAGAAATGTAGCGATCGTACTGCTGATGGCGGAAGGCCCGATAGCCGGGGTGGGCGCCGTAGTTGTACCACGATTCGGCGTCGACGGAATCGACACAGGTCAACTGCACCCAGCCGTTCGCCAGGGCGTGCTCCAACGCCCCGACCATGCCGCCGAACCCTTCCCAGTCGAAATAGCGCCCCTTGGACGTCGGGAACACCAGGTAGTTCTGGCCGGCGTGGCCGTAGGTGTTGAGCGACATCTCCCGATCGAGAATGGGGCTGTGCCAGGTATAGCTTTGCTTGTTCATAAAACCTCCGGAAAAGTCCGCCTCATTTCACTCGACGACGGGGCTGCTCCTGCACGATGTGGGACAGGGCTTCGAGACCGAGCCGATAGACGTCCGCCCCGAATCCCGACATGACCCCATGGCAGACCGCGGCCGTGACGGACGGGTGGCGAAAGGCTTCGCGCTGGTAGATATTGGACAGATGCACCTCCACCTTGGGTTGCGGCACGCTGGCCAGCGCATCTCGCAGCGCGATGCTGTAGTGCGTCAGGCCGCCCGGGTTGATGAGGATGGCGTCGGCCCAGTCAGCCGCATCCTGCACCCAGTCGATGATTTGTCCCTCGTGGTTGGACTGCCGGCACTGCACCTCCCAGCCGTGCTTGACGCCCCACGCCAGGAGCCCCGCCTCGATTTCCGCCAGGGTCGTCTTGCCGTACACTTCCGGCTCCCGCTTGCCCAACCGGTTCAGGTTGGGACCGTTCAACACCAGCACTCGCCTCATGCGCCCTCCTGCAACGACCTGTAGACCCGGCCGACTTCGTCGAGGTTGACGTCGTCCAGCACCCGCACCCGCCCGACCACCTCGGGCACGACATAGCGCGTCTTTGCTCCGACGCGCTTTTTATCCAGCAAGAACGCCGGGCGCAGGGCCTCCCAGGGCACGTCCCCGGGCGCGCGGACGGGCAGGCCCCAGTGGGAGAGCACGTGGGCGACGTCCGCCTCCATGTCGTCTTGCAAAACGCCTAGCCGGCGGGAGAGCCGAATCGCGGCGACCGTCCCGATGGAGACCGCCTCGCCGTGGGTCAGCCGAGCATATCCCGTGGCGGCTTCCAGCGCGTGTCCGAGGGTATGCCCGAGGTTGAGCTGCATGCGCTCTCCTGTCTCGAAGGGATCGCGGGTGACGATGGCCGCCTTGATGCGCACCGCTGCCTCGACCAGGTCGGCCGGCGGCCCCTGGCGACACCGTTCGAACAAGCTCGGGGAGGCGATGAGGGCCGCTTTGATCACCTCGGCCATGCCGGTGGCGATCTCCCGCGGCGGCAGGGTCGACAGCACGTGCGGGTCGGTGAGAATGCCGACCGGATCGTAGAAGGCGCCGACCAGGTTCTTGCCTTCGGGCAGGTCTACCGCCACCTTCGATCCGATACTGGAGTCGACCTGGGCCAGCAGGCTGGTCGGCATGTGCACCAGCGGCATGCCTCGCATGTAGGTGGCGGCGGCGAAACCCGCCAGGTCGCCCACCACGCCGCCGCCGGCCGCCACCAGCCCGGTGTGGCGGTCGGCCTGGGTGCGGGTGAGGAAGCTGTAGACGAGCCGACAGGTGTCCAGGGTCTTGGATGCCTCGCCGGCCGGAATCGACAGGACGTCGACGTCGAAGCCGGCGGTCTTGAGGCGGTCGTGCAGGGGGACGACCCACCTCTCCACGTTGGCGTCGGTGACAATGCGGAGGCGGGGCATCGTGAAGTGCTCGGCTGGAGCCTGCCAGATGCCGGCCTGGATGAGGACGGGATAGGGCTGACGGACCTGGACCGTGATCATGAGAAGATTGTTCAATGCCTCGGAGGTCTTGTCCCGTTCGGGCGAATACGGCTGGCATGGAGACGGATCGCTACCATCCCAAGAATGGCCTCAACCACCTGTCTGGGCGGGAGTGGATCAAGTTTACCCGCACCTGGTTCGTGCACGACCCGCCCCGCCGGTCGGCCGACGAGATGGGCCATCCGGCCAAGTATCCGGAGGGCGTCGTGGAGCCCTTCATCGAGTTCTTCACCCGAGTCGGGCAGGTCGTGCTCGACCCGTTCGCGGGCGTCGGCTCGACGTTGGTGGCCGCCGATCGGCTCGAGCGCGTCTCGGTGGGGGTCGAGATCGTGCCGGAGTTCGCCCAGGTGGCGCAGGAGCGACTGGCGGCGAGCCCGAGGGCGCATCTTCTGGTGGGCGACAGTCGGCGTCTTCGCGAACATCTCGCCGGCGTGGGCATCGAGCAGGTCGACTTCACCATGACCAGCCCCCCCTACTGGGACATGCTGTCGAAAAGCCGCGGCGGGGTGCTGTCGGTGCACAAAAAGCGACGCCAGAAGGGGCTCGCCATCGAATACTCGGCGCAACCGGAGAACCTCGGCAACCTGACGGACTATCGGAGTTTTCTGCAGGTGATGGGCGACATCCTCGGCGAGGTCCATCGGGTGACTCGGCCGGGCGGGTACATGGTCGTGGTGGTGCAGAACATGCGCACGCCGGAAGGCGAAGTACAACCCTACGCGTGGGACTTGACGGCGACCGTTCGAGAGCGCGGGTGGCTTTTCCAGGGCGAGCGCATCTGGTGCCAGGACAACAAGGCGTTGGGCATCTGGGGGTATCCGTCGGTCTTCGTGCCCAACTATCACCACCACTACTGTCTCATCTTCCGCAGGAGGACCTGACCTGCCCTTCGAAGGCTTTTGATCTTGATCGAAGAGCTGCGCAGGGGGCTGTCCATCGTGGTGCCGGCGTACCGGAGCGCCTCCATCCTCCCGCTGCTGGTAGAGGAGCTCAAGCCCGTGCTGGACGGGCTGGGCCTGGACTACGAGCTGATCATCGTCAACGATTGCAGCCCCGACGACACCGGCGACGTCATCGACCAGTTGAGCGACCAGCACGACTGGGTTCGCGGCGTCCACCTCATGACGAACTATGGACAGCACAATGCGCTCTTGTGCGGCATTCGAATGGCGCGCTACGACACGACCGTGACCATGGACGACGACCTGCAGCATCCGCCATCCGAGATTCCCAGATTGCTGACGGCGCTCGCCCCGGCCGACGTGGTGTACGGTTCGCCGGAGCACGACCAACATAGTATGTGGCGGGTCGCGGCGGGACGGCTCACCCGCATGCTGTTGCAACACGCCATGGGCGAGACGGCCAGCAAGGTAAGCGCCTTCCGGGCCTTTCGCACCCAGTTGCGCGACGCCTTTGCCCACTATCAGAGCAACTACGTGTCTATCGATGCTTTGTTGACGTATGGGACACGCCGGTTCGTGTCGGTTTCGATCCGTCACCAGCCGCGGCGGGCAGGGGTGTCGAACTACACCTTTACCAAGCTGCTGGGGCACGCCATCACCATGATGACGGCTTTCAGCACCATACCCCTGCGTTTTGCCAGCATGGTGGGTCTGGCCACCACCCTGCTGGGCGTGGGGCTCCTCATCCGCACGCTGTTGATCTGGACGACCTATGGCGACGTGGTCCCAGGGTGGTATTCCACTGCCGTGATGCTGTGTCTTTTCTCCGGCGCACAATTGGTGTGCATCGGGATTATCGGAGAGTATATCGGACGTGTGCATTTTCGGTTGACCGATCGGCCCGCATACACCGTACGGAGAGTCACATCAACTCGGGTTGGGGTGGCATGAGCGAAGCGCTTTTCGAGGTCCTGCCGTGGGATTCCGACAATTTTCACTATCGCATTGCGAAGGTCACCAAGAGCACGCTGACGCCTGCAGACGTGGCGGTGCTCAAGGGCTGTGAGACGGTCGACTGCTTCTATCTGACGGCCGAGTTGGGCGACATGGAGACCATCCTGGCCCTCAACGTGCCCGGCGTGGTGTTGGCTGAAGTGCGGGTGGACCTGGATTTCAAAGGGTCCAACCTGCCCGAGAGTTGGAGCCTGCAGCCGGCCACCGAAGGGGAGGTTGATGATCTGGCGGCGATGTCGCGCAATCTGTATCGGGACTCTCGGTTCTATTGCGACCGGCACTTCCGCGCGGAGGATGCGGATCGCCTGTACGAGACGTGGATTCGCCAGGCATGTGCGGGCACTCGGGGCGATCAGGTTCTGGTGGTGCGGATGGATGGCCGCCCCGTGGGCTACTCCATCTGCCAGTTCAAGACGCCGCAAGTGGGGTCAGTGCCTTTGCTGGGGGTGGCCAAGGAGGCCCGTGGACAGGGCCTCGGAGTCGCGCTCATGCGGGGTGCGGTGGAGTGGTTTTCCCGCCGCGGGGCCGATTACGTCGTGGCCACCACGCAGGGTCGCAACATCCCGCTGCAGCGGGTCCTCCAGGCGGTCGGGTACCGGACTTCCAAGATTTCGCTCATGTACCATTACTGGCCCCGCATCCCGCTGCCCGCAGCGGTCGGTTAAGGACACGCAAAGATTGACCTCGCCCGTGGCTGGGGATCTTGTCCTTTGATAGGAACAGACACATATGGAAAATGCCATCGAAACCCTCGCTTCGATCAACCCCGCCGCGGTCGTGGCCGCATTGGAGAACGGCCCCCGACTGGAGGTGTTGGACGCCCTCGAGCTCCGCGATGACCTGTGTGGGAATCATGTGGCGCACCTCACGCGGTTGGCTGCCACCACGCTGCAGGCGTCCGGTGCCGGAACCTTTCTGTGGGGCCGAGATCGACCCTGTCTGAAGCTGGAGGTCGAGGATCCCGACCACTACGTCGAACGGCTGGCCCCCTACGTGGTGGCCGCCGACCAACCCGTGGCCCTGGCCGATGTTCGCCTGGAGCCCGGTCTCGGTCTCGGTGCCCGCGCCGCCAGCTTCATGGGCGTCCCGCTGCATTTTGGCGGTCCCTACCCCCTCGGGGTATTGGGCGTGGTGGATTGGAGCGTCCGCCGCTGGGTGCCCGACGACGTGGCCGCCCTCACCGCCCTGTCGGTTGAAATCGCCAACGCCCTGCTGTTGGATGGGACCGACGACAGCGTCAGGCGTCGCTTGCTGGAGACGAAGCGCCGGCTGGAAAACGCCCTGGAGGCCGAGCGGACCCTGCTCAAAAACGAGCGGGAGGTCATGCGTCGGCTGACCCGGGTGTTCCTGGGACGCGCCCCCCAGGTCCCGGGGTACGAGTTTGCCGACTACTACCAGACGGCCGACGAAGCAGATCGCATTGGCGGAGACTTCTACGACTTCATCCGGGTCGATGACCGGCGGCTGGCCATGGTCATCGGCGACGTGTGCGGCAAAGGATTGGCGGCCGCGGTCCATACGGCCCATACCGTCTGTTTTCTTCGCTTCCTGGAAGCGAAAGACGAGGGCGGCCCGGGACGGGCCCTGCGAGCCGTCAACCGGGGCCTGATACGCCACATCAACGGAGAGAGCGTTTTCGTCACGCTGTTCCTCGGGTGGATCGATTTGAAGACGGGCCGGCTGACCTATGCCAATGCGGGTCATCCTGCACCGCTCGTGCTACACCAGGACGGTCGCCTGGAGCCCTTGACCCAGACCGGCCCAGCGCTGAGCATTCTCGAGAACGCGGAGTGGAAGGAGCGCCAGGTCGAGATTCCCCCTGGCGGCAGCCTGGTCATGTTCACCGACGGCATCACGGAAGCTTCGGGCACCCTGCAGACGATGGAAGACGGCGGTCTGGGCCCGGTGCTGGGCAATATCGACAGCGCCACTGCCAGCGCCGACACGCTGCTGTATGCCGTGGTTCGCCACGCTCGCCAGGAGGCCAAGGGACGCTTGAAGGACGACGCCGCGGTGGTGGTCGTGCGCCGCTCGGGCCGCCGGGCCTAGGCAGTTACAAGCCCTTGTGGATCAGATTCACGTTGCCCGCCTCGTCAGTGGCCCGGATCTCGATATAAGCGGGTCTTTTCTTGTCGTAGCCTTCGTCAATGGAGAACGGCTGGATGGGGGCATCGAAGAGCCCGTTGCGTGGGTGCGCCAGGTGCCACTCGCCGCCCTCCAGTCGATAGGCCACCTCCAACACCGGGACCAGCGTGGCCCGGGCGATGCCTTCCACCCGCACCGCGTGATCGTTCGACTGCACGGTCTTCACCTCGATGGCCGGCCGGTGGTTGACCACGGTGACCGGCGGTGACAGGAAGGTCCCGATGTCGTCCCCGGACCGAGCCTTGACCCGAATGCGATACACTCCGTCGGGCCACTCTCGGGTGTCCCACTCGACGCCATCTTCGGGCACGACGCCAGGCTTCTCGTCCGGCACCAGGCCGTGCTCTTTCAATATCGCATGGTGATGGGTGACCACCGCCTGCCAGATCTGGTCTTTTTCCGTCGAGGCCTGGATGTCGAACACCATGTCCTCTCGGTTGCCTTGTTCGATCTTCCAGGCAATACGGTGCTTGCCCGACCAGGCTTCGCCCACCCCCGGGCTCGTCACGGCGAGCCGAGGCTCCTGCCCCAGCGGCGCGTAGTAGACCGACAGGCCTGAGACGGTGGGCGATGCGGTGGTGGCCGTCATGGCCACGGCCAACTGCAGGTAGCGGCCCGGAGCGCTGCCGATGGCGGTCACGCCATCCTGCTGCGCGGTGGGGGTCCAGGGCCCCCAGCTTGCATCCGGTTCGGCCGTATCTCCGCTGCGGCTGGACACCGCAACGCTGGCTCCGCCCGGGAGGTCTGCCGTCCAGCGCACGGTGCCCCAGCGAGAGAGCGTGCCAGCGTCCAGCACCGGCGACGTCCATCGGCCCTGGGGGGCGACGTGGCTGGAGAGCGTGGTCACGGTGGGCGGACTGGTGTGGAGGGCCAGCACCTCGCCCGGCACGGTGGCCAGCGCCGTCACGGGTCCCGTGCGAGTGTCGAGCACCAGTTCGGGCGTCTCGCCGTCGACGTCATAGATGCGTCCATCCATGGTCCCGGCGTAGACGCGGCCATCGCCCTGGGCCAGGCCCAGGATGGGCCCGGTACGGAGCGCCACCGCCGTGACGTCGACGGGCTCGACCGACGTTAAATGGTAGACGCTCTTGCCACTGGCGGCCCACAGACCCGGGCCGTCGACCAGCAGGCCATCCACGCTGCCATAGTCGGTGCTGTAGATGGGCGTCAGACGGCCGCCCTGAGCGAGGTAGATGACGCCTCGATTGCCCGTGCCCAGGTAGAGGCCGCCGCCGGGGGCCAGGGCCAGGGCGCGGACGTGCGCCTCGGGCGTCTCAATCCAGCGGGCGCCGTGCTCTCCGTGGGGCAGTCGATAGACGGCCCCGGGCTGGCCGGTGCCGGCATAGACGTCGCCATCGGCCGCCGCGAGAAGGCACCACACGTACTGGTCGTCGCTCTGCATGACGACGGAGGGCGCTCCGCCCGGCGCGATGCGATACACTCGAGCCGGGCGACAGGTGGCGGCCCACACGACCCCGTGAGCGTCCATGGCCACCGCGGTCACGGCGGCTCCAGGCAAAGCGTGCTCTTCGGTCGTGCCGCCTCGATGGATGACGACCCGGGCCGGGGGACCATACCCCACCACGGTGCCCTCTCGACTGGCCCCTAGACTCCAACCCACCCGGTCCTCGTCCCCGGCCTCGGTGCCTTCCGCCGGCCCGAGGGCCAGGGATCCGTTGTCAGAGACCCGCACCGAGTCGAGCACGCCGCGGCCCAGGAAGCCCGGTTCCGACAGCAACCAACGTCGAGTCGAGCTGGGCAGGACCTTGGTGTCCGGCCCGCTTTCCGGTATGACGATCGCCACGCTATGCACCACCGGGGTGGGCGTGGGCAACCCCGACGGGGCGGGCTTGCCCTCGCGGGCTTCTGGCAGCAAGGCGGCAGGTTTGAAGCCCACGTTGTTCTTGACCTCGATCTCCAGCCCTAGAATCTGCGAGCCGTTCACCACCCAAGGCACGGTCTGTCGATAGGTGGCCACGTCCTTTTCCGGCAGGAGGGCGCTGGAGTTGACCGCGGAGGCCAGCTCCTGCAGACTGGTCGGCAGGAACGGGTAGCGCTCGGCGCCGACCAGGGCGCCGTTGCTGCCAAACTGGGCGGTCAGCACCAGCTCGTCGGATCGCTCCGACTCGCCGATCTGGCGGTAGACGTCGGCCAGGGACCACGGCCCCGGTTCCGTAACCGACAGCTTCTTGCGCACCGCAGCGAGCTCCGAGCCGCCGGACAGCGCCAGTTTCACCGCTCCCTTCTCGGCGTCGGGGGGGATCGGCACCTCGAAGGTGCGCACCCGGGACGGGCCATTGAACGGCTTGAGCTGCACGCCCACCTTCATGACCTCGCCTGGGGCGTAGCGGGACTTGTCGCTGAAGACCTTCTGGATGACCGCGGTGCGGCGTCCGGGCGACAACTGGATGTCTATCGTCAGGTGCTTGAGATGGGTGGGTTCGAACTCGTTGTCGGTCACTTTTTGGAGGAGCCCGGCGACGTCGCCGCTGACCGCATCTTCGATGTCGTTGCTGGACTGGGTGGTCGAGAAGCTGACGGGGTCGTTGTCCTGGTCGACATCAAGATGATACGTGATGTGGGCGGTCTCGGGACCGAGGGTCGGGGTCAGCGGGTGCAGGGCGTCGGCCGCCACAATGGAGATGAGCGAGCTGGTCATGAGAGGATGGTCGAACACCTTGAGGTGCAGCGTTCGATCCTCTTGATGGCTCGGGTCATGCACGTGGATGGTGACCGGGACGGTGGGGGCGTGCACCCCGAGCGTGCCGCCGACCGCGTAGGAGCGATCCGAGCTGAGCTCGCCGATTTCGCCCATCTGGCCGGCCAGTTTGAACGGGTTCTGGGCACTGGGGTAGATATTGTAGACGTAGGCCTCGGTGACCGGCATGTGGATGTCGCCCAGTTGCCCCATGGGGTGGCCGAAGGCGAGGAAGCGATGGCCGTCGAGGTAGGTCAGGGTCCCGGTGGCCGCCACCGACAGGTCACCGGAGACCATCTCGACCCCGATGGATGCGCCGGGTTCAATAGGCCCCGGGCGGTGCTGGCCGTTGTCCTGCGCGGCCCCCACCGTCGACAAGGGCACGAGGTCGCTCTTGCCCAGCATGGCCTGCAGCATGGCCATGCCGCGGCTGGAGAAGCCATGGGTCTGGAGCAGGCCCGCGGCGGGACGGAGGGTGAGCG
>DASYBA010000716.1:0-4716 GCA_036501005.1 Candidatus Xenobia bacterium
CTCGACCGTACTGTCGCTAGGGGGGCGGCTGGTCCGACAGGACACTTCGGTCGTGCTGGCAGGTCCTGGCTCGTCGTGCCATTTGAACGGACTGTCGCTGGCCAGCGGCCGCCAGCACGTCGACAACGCCACCTTCATCGACCACGCCGTGCCGCACTGCACCAGCCACGAGCTGTACAAGACGATGCTCGACGATGAGGCCACGGCCGGGTTCACCGGTCGCATCCTGGTTCGACAGGACGCCCAGAAGACGGACGCCCACCAGAGCAACAAGACCCTGTTGCTGTCTCCCAAGGCGACCATGAGCACCCGTCCCCAGCTCCAGATTTACGCCGACGACGTCAAGTGCACGCACGGCGCGGCGGTCGGCCAGTTGGACGACAACGCGGTCTTCTACCTGTTGTCTCGGGGCATCGATCGACAGACCTCCCGAGCGCTTTTGAGTTACGCTTTCGGTAGCGAGGTGGTGGAAGGCATTCCGCTGCCGGCCGTCCAGGCTGCCCTGCAGAGTGTCTTGCGGGAGCGGCTTGGGCTTGCCCCGGAGGACTTTTGATGCTGGTGCAGTCGGGGCTTGACGTCGAACGAATCCGACAGGACTTTCCCATCCTGCAGGCTCGCGTGCACGGCAAACCCCTGGTGTACCTCGACAACGGTGCCACCACGCAGAAGCCGAGAGCGGTGTTGGACGCTCTGGCACGCTACTATGAAGAGTACAACGCCAACGTGCACCGCGGCGTGCACCGGCTGAGCGAACTGGCCACAGCCCGCTACGAGGGGGCGCGGGAAACCGTGCGGCGATTCCTCCATGCTGCCTCGACCCAGGAGATCATCTTCGTGCGGGGGGCCACCGAGGGCATCAACCTGGTGGCAGCCAGTCTGGGTAGGAGCTTCAAGGCGGGCGACGAGATCGTCATCTCCGCCATGGAGCACCATTCCAATATTGTCCCGTGGCAGATGCTGGCGGAAGATCGGGGGCTCAAGCTTCGCATCATCCCCATGAGCGACGAGGGCGAGTTGCTGCTCGACGGGTTCGAATTCACCGATCGTACCCGCCTGGTCGGTATCGTCCACGTATCGAATGCGCTGGGCACCGTCAATCCCGTCGAGCGCATCATCCGACAAGCCCACGCTCGGAACATCCCGGTGCTGGTGGATGGCGCCCAGGCGGTGGCCCACATGAGCGTCGACGTGCAGGCCCTGGACGCCGACTTCTACGTGTTCTCCAGCCACAAGCTGTACGGGCCCACGGGCACTGGGGTCTTGTACGGCAAGCGTGCGCTGCTCGATGCCATGCCGCCCTATCAGGGCGGCGGCGACATGATCGCCTCGGTGTCTTTCGAGAAGACGACCTACAACGTGCTGCCCTACAAGTTCGAGGCGGGTACGCCCAACGTGGCCGACGCTATCGGGCTGGCCGCGGCGATCGACTATGTCCATCGGGTGGGCCTGGACAGTATCGCGGCCCATGAGCACGAGCTGTTGAGCTACTGCTCAGCCCAGGTGGCCAGTGTGCCGGGGGTGCGGTTGATCGGGACGGCGGCCCACAAAGCGTCGGTCGTGTCTTTCGTCATGGAAAGCGCCCATCCGCACGACGTTGGAACCATCCTCGACCAGGAAGGGGTTGCCATTCGTACCGGACACCATTGCGCCCAGCCCGTCATGGAGCGGTTGGGCATTCCGGCCACGGCCCGGGCGTCGCTGGCCCTGTACAACACCCGGGCTGAAATCGACGCCCTGGTGCGGGGCCTCCACAAGGTAAACGAGGTATTCGGCTGATGTCCGCTATCAACGAGCTCTACCAGGAAGTCATCCTGGACCACAACAAGCGGCCCCGCAACTACCAGACGCTGCCGGAGGCCAACTGTCAGGCCAAGGGACACAACCCTTTGTGCGGCGATCAATTGACGTTGTACGTCGACGTGGAGGGAGACGTCATCAAGAACGTCGGTTTCCAAGGCTCCGGCTGCGCCATATCGAAAGCATCGGCGTCGCTCATGACGGATAGCGTCAAAGGCATGACCACGGCCGAGGCCAACGGATTGTTTGAACGTTTTCACGACATGGTCACGGGACACGATGTCGATATTGACGAGCTGGGCAAGCTGGCGGTCTTCGCCGGCGTATGCGAGTTTCCGGCCCGAGTGAAGTGCGCCAGCCTGGCCTGGCACACCTTGCGGACCGCTTTGGAGGGCCAACATGGCACTGCTACGACAGAATGAGTTGTCGGTGGATCCGGAGATCCGCGGCATAGAACTGGGGGTGGTGGACGCCATCCGCACCTGCTACGACCCGGAGATCCCCGTCAACATCTACGATCTGGGGCTGATCTACAACGTCGAGGTGGCGCCCGACAAGAACGTCAAGATCACCATGACCCTGACCTCGCCCATGTGCCCGGTGGCGGAGTCGCTGCCGCCCGAAGTGGAGGACAAGGCCCGTAGCGTCTACGGCGTCATCGATGCCAAGGTCGAGGTGGTGTGGGAACCCCCGTGGAACCCGGGCATGATGACGGAAGACGCCCGCCTCGAGCTGGGGATGTTCTAACTTTGGGCGCCCTCAAGCCGTGCCTGGAGGTTCTCACGGATCGCTACGGGCGGACCATCACCGACCTGCGCATTTCCATCACGGCGCGCTGCAACTTCCAGTGTCTTTACTGCCACAATGAGGGTCAGGGCCCGGTCCAGCGATTGTCGGCCCCGGCCGACGAGCTGTCGGTCGACGAGTTGGAACAGGTGGCCCGAGTGGCAGCCGGGTTCGGTATCGCAGAGATCAAGCTGTCCGGTGGAGAGCCGCTGGCCCGCCCCGACTGTGAGGAGATTGTGGCACGCCTGGCGGGCGTGGTGGGGGTCAGCATGGTCACCAATGGCAGCCTGCTGAAGGCGCGGGCGGCCAGCCTGAAGGCGGCCGGACTGGGCCGCATCAACGTCAGCCTGGATGCCATGGACCCGGTGGTGTTCCGGGAGGTTCGCCGCGGGCACATCCGGCCCGTCCTGGAGGGCATTCACGCGGCGCTGCGGGTCGGCTTGCAGCCGGTGAAACTGAACATGGTCGTCTTCAAGCGAACCATCCAGGGCATGCCAGACATCCTCGAGTTTGTGCGCCAGCATCCCGGGCTGGTTCTGCAACTAATCCAGTACATGCCGGAGATCGCGGGCCACGCCGAGCGGGCGGTGGCCATGGCAGACGTCCGCCGGTCGCTAGAGGAGGCGGCCGATGCCATCGAAGTAAGGGCCATGCACCATCGGCACGTCTATCACCTGGCGGGTGCCCGGGTGGAACTGGTCGACCCGGTCGGCAACGCCGACTTCTGCGCCCATTGCCAGCGCTTGCGAGTCACCGCCGATGGCCACCTCAAAGGGTGTTTGAACCGGCGAGACGACCTCGTCTCTCTTCGCCATCTGAGCGATGACGGGGTACGGGACGTCTTCCGACGGGTGACGGCCGAGCGGATGCCGTTCTATCGGAGTGCCGCCGTTTGAGCTGGTTCGATACGTTGCTGGCCGCCCTGGGTTTGAACGGTGCGGGCGCACTCAACGAGGATCGCCAGCGCATGAGGATTCACTGCGATTTGCCGGCCGTGATCGGGTGGGCGGGCGGCCCCACCATTCAAGGCCGCACGTTGAACGTAAACTCTCGGGGGGTGACGGTGCTGACGCCTGTCGCCTTGCGCAAGGAACAGGCCCTGGAAGTCGTGCTGCACGGCAAACGCGGCGGGCAGTTGCGGCTCCCCGCGCGGGCCATCTGGTGTCGCCGCAAGTCCGATAGCGAAGACCACGAAGCCGGGGTCGAATTCGAAGACATCTCCGGCCCGGCCCGGCCGGACGTCATGACCTTTCTGCGGCAGGAGCTGGCCATACCGGTGCTCGACGATCGGCAGAAGCGAAAATTCCGCCGCATCTCAGCAAACTGGCCTGTCGAATACGCTGTTTCCACCCTCGAGCATCGCCAGGCGCAGGTCAAGGACGTGAGCCCTTGCGGGTGTCTCCTGCTGTCCCGCTATCCGTTGTTGATGTATTCCGACGTCACCTTGTCGCTGCGACCGGATCCGGCCAGTCCGCCCATTCGGGCGCACGGCATCGTGCACCGGTGCACCCGGCTGGAAGACGAGTGGTGGGAAATTGCCTGCCCTCTGGTCAGCATGTCGGAAGCGGATCAGGCCCGGCTGGTGAACGCCATTGAAAAGCACATGGTCGTCAAGGGGCGACGTGCTCGGGGCCGACGCGCAAAGTAACGTCGTGGCGGTACTGGGCCAGGTCCTGGTCGATGGACTGGCCCTGGATACAGCGCTCCACCATCTGCTGGACCAGCTCGGAGATGCGCGGGTAGACGGGTAGCGCGGGGCGGAAGGTCGTGTAGGGCAGGGCTTCCGTGACTTCCCGCTGGATCTCCGGATCGCTTTGGAAAACAGGCTCTTTGAGCAGATCGGATCGGACCGGAATGCAGGGGTTCAAGGTCTGGTTGAGATCGGCACTCGGCACGGACGCCAATTGCTGCATGACCGCCCACGCCAGGTCGGGGTGCTGGCTGCCCCGATTGATGATCCAGCCACCACCCCCCGAGATGCTGACTCGGGGAGGGTCACCGGGGGCTCCTCCGCCCGGCATGGGGGCCCAACCGATAAGCTGGTCTCGGTTCTTGAGCCCCCACGGACCGGTGGGGGCGACGATGCCCATCCACATGTAGGTGCTCTCCGGAAAGATGGCGATCTGGCCGTTG
>DASYBA010000717.1:0-3711 GCA_036501005.1 Candidatus Xenobia bacterium
GCTTCGCTTCACTGGGGGCCCCCTGGCTGGCAACTGGGGGAGAGCTCTGCGGCATCGGCTTCGCCACTACTAGCTGGCGCCCACCTCGACTGCTTCGCACTACTAGCCCCCTCGCTGCGCTGGGGGCCCCCCTGGCTGGCAACTGGGGCTCCGCTTGTGGCACGAATGGCGGGGAGGTTCAGGAGCGGGCACCGAATTCTCGGGGCGGTGAAGCGGGCGTTGCTGGGTCTGTGCTTGGCGGGAACGGCATGGGGCGCAGGGCATCCCGTCACGTTCTCGGTGCTGCCCGGCGGGGGCTCTGTGCTCGACGTCGGCGGCAAGACGGTGGCCACCCAGCCGGCTGCTGAGATATCGACGTTCGTGCTGCGCCCGAAGAGCGACGGTGCGCAGACCTACACCCTGGTCCGGCCCCCGTTCGATAGCCTGTCGTTCACCGTGCACTGGGATGGCCAGCATTGGCTGCGCAGCGATGGCTCGCCCGTTCGCCGTTTCGAGTTGACCCGGCGGGTGCGCATCCACTCATTTTCGGCCCCCACCTCGGTCGGCGTGGAGCCGACTGGAGAGGAGCTTCCCCTGCGGGACGGGCAAGTCGTCGTTCCGTCGGCCTGGCACCCCCCGCGCCTGGTGTTGCGGAGGCCGGGGTTCGAACCGATGCCGCTCCTGATACCGGCGGCCGCCTTGGACCAGCCCGATGCCCGGTATCCCCGGCGGCTGCTGTTCATGACGCCGCGGTACTGGCAATTCTATCTGCTGGTCGGGATCGCGGGGGCGGTGGCGTGGAGGCGCCGGCCCCGCACCCCTGTTCCGGTCCCGGCGCCAAAGCCGCCCGAGATGGCCGTCAAGCCTGTGGCCTTCGCCCCTGTCATGGATGCCGACGTGGCTTGGATGGTCGGAAGTTCCGTGGTGTGCCAGGGCGGTCGGCGCCTGACCATCACGAGACTGCTCCAGAAAAGTGCGGGCACGTTGGTGCTGGAAGCCGTCAAACCCAACCCCGGCGACTCGCCGGTCACGGTGCGGGTGCTGATGGAGGAACGCTGGCAGCAGCGGGCCATGGCGGAACATCTGGATCAGTCGCTGCGGCGCTTTCGCACACTCACGCACCCCAACCTGGGCAAGATCCTGGACTGGGGCGTGATCCGCTCCCCCGACGGCGCATCCGCCCGACCGTTCCTGGTGGGCGAGAAGATGACCGGAGAGAGCATGCGGGCCCTGTTGGCCAGCGGTCGTGCGTGTACGTCGGCCGAGGTGCTGCAGTGGGGGGCGGATCTGTTGAAGGCGTTGGAGCAAGCCCACAAGCGGGGATTTTTCCACGGCGCCATCCAGCCAGAGTGCATCACGGTGGGCCCGAACGGGCGGGCCCGCCTGGTCGACTTTGGCTGGGGGGCTGACGCCTACGACGGGGCCTACCGAGCGCCCGAGCAGCGCTGTGACGCGCCCGGGGACGTCTATAGCGTGGGCGTCATCCTGGGCGAGTTTCTCCCGCAACCGCCGTCGGCCGTGAAGTCGGTGCTCGATCGGATGCGGGCCCGCGATCCTGCCGAGCGTTATCCGACGGCGGAGGCGGCCCTCGACGCCCTCGCTTCTCTCTGAGGAGATGTGAACGGATGACGCCCGGTCGTTAACGAACCGGCAACATCCGGAAACAAGTTTGTTAATGGGCGAGGCGTAGACTACACCCATCAGAACCGATACGGTTCAAATAAAGATACAAATTGATAGGAGTGTAGCCCCGTGAGTACCATTAACGCCGCCGCCGCAGGTCAGACCCGTTTTTCGCGCCAGTTCGCCACCGACACCGCCCAGACCGTCACCGACGCCGCTGTCGACACCTTCAACACCGGCAAGGGCCTGGTCGTAGACTCCGCCAAGGCCGTAGGCCATTTTGGCGCCAACGCCATCGACACCGTCGGCGAAGCCGCCTATGACGTCGGCAAGACCGCCGTCGACGCCGGCAAGAACGCCTACCACACCGGCAAAGACCTCGTCGTAGACGGGGGCAAGACCATCGGCCACGCAGCCCTCAACGTCGTCGCCACCGGTGCCGACCTGGTGGGCGATGCGGCCACCGGCGTGGTTCACCTGGGCGAGCACGCCGTCGGCGCCGCCGTCGACCTGGGCAAGGATACCTGGCACTTTGGCAAGGACGCCGTGCTCAACGCCGCCGGCACCGTCGCTGAGGCGGGCTACGACATCGGCAAGACCGGCTATGATGCCGGCAAGAACCTCTATGGCACTGGCAAGGGTCTCGTGGTTGACACGGGCCGCACCATCGGCCACGCGGGTGAGAACCTGCTGCTGACCGGCGGACAGCTCATCGACGACCTGGCGGATGGGCACCCGCTCATCGCCACCGGCCACCTGGCTGGCAACGCCGTCGCCACCGCCGCCGACCTGTTGGTCGATGGCGGCACCCTGGTGGCCCACGCGGCCGTCAACACCTACCATACCGGCAAAGACCTGGTGGTCGATGCGGGCAAGACCATCGGTCACGCGGCCGTGAACGTCGCTGAGACCGCCGCCGACGCCGTCGTCGATGCGGGCAAGGCCGTTGGTCACGCCGCCGTGCACACCTGGAACGCCGCCAAGGACCTGCTCTGCGACACCGGCGACACCGTTCTCGACCTGGGTCTGAACACCGTCGGCACGGTGGGCGAGGCTGGGTACGACATCGGCAAGACCGGCTATGATGCGGGCAAGAACCTCTACCACACCGGCAAAGACCTCGCCATCGACGGCGGCAAGGCCATCGGCCACGCGGCAGTCAACGTGGCGGCCACCGGCATCGAGGCTGGCTACGATGTCGGCAAGGCGGGTTTCGACCTGGGCGCCAACGCCGTGGGTACCGTCGCCGACCTGGGCGCCAACCTCTACTCCACTGGCCAGGACGCCTACCAGAACGCACGCTAAACCAGCGTTTCCGTCGCAACAGGCCTCGCCTCTCCAGGCGGGGCCTGTTTGCATGCAGTTTGTCGGTAGCTGGCGAGGGGCGGGGCCGTGAAGGCAGGCGCCGGCTAGTAGCGCGAAGCAGATGCCGCACAGCTTCCCCAAGGCCCGAGCCGGGGGGGCCCCAGCGTAGCGGCTTGGGGGGCGGCAGCCCTCTAAGCAGGCTGACGGGGCGGCTGACTAGAACCTGGGGCGCATGCATCACAAAACCGTTCTTCTCGTGCTCGCCGGCCTCGGGCTGGCGGGCTCCCTGGCGGTGCTGGCCAAAGAGCCCCCGCCGCCCGACTACTTCCCGCTGCGGGTCGGTGACTGGTGGAAGTACCAGAGCACCAATGCATCTGGGGCCAAGTCCGAGTTCACCATCAAGGTGACGGCGTTCGACGACCAGAGCAAGGTCTATACGGTCGAGACCACGGCCGGGCCCACCATCATCGACGAGTTCTACACCAAGCCGCCGGGCTGGGTGATGTGGCACAAGGAGATCTACGTCAAGAACAGCATGACGGCAGAATTCCAGCCGGGACCCCGCAAGTTTCTGCAGAACCCGCCTGGCAAGGACAGCGCCTGGGATTGGTCGGGGACGGGCATGATGAACACCCAGATCGATGACAAGGAAGCCTATGCAGGCTCCGATCCTATCGTGGTGCCGGCCGGCAAGTTCAGCGGCGTTCACGTGCATGGCGACGTCACCCAGGGGGGCGCGGCCGTCAAGAAGGACTACTGGTACGCCAACTGGGTCGGCCTGGTGAAGTCCCAGACCGACTCCAG
>DASYBA010000718.1:0-2759 GCA_036501005.1 Candidatus Xenobia bacterium
GACGTGATGCTGCCCGACATCGACGGCTTCCAGGTGCTGGCCCGACTGCGGGCCGATCCCGAGCTGGCGTCGACCCCGGTTTTCATCCTGTCCATCCTGGGCGATCGCGACCAGGGCATGCAGCACGGCGCTCAGGAGTACTTCAGCAAGCCCATCGACAAGGAGAAGCTGTTGGAGGCCGTGAGCCGGCTGGTGCAGAAAACCCCCCGTGAAGACGTCAAGATCCTGGTCGTAGACGACGATCCCCACATTCTGCAGGCGGTCACCCGGCATCTGCAGCAGCGGGGTTACCACAATACGTTGACGGCGGGAGACGGACTGGAATCGGTGGTGCGTGCCAGAGACCAGCACCCGGACCTCATCATCCTGGACATCTACATGCCCGACATGGATGGGTTTGAGGTCATCCGGCAACTGCGGTCCCGCGATGACACGTGCCAGATTCCCATCATCGTGCTCACCGCGAGCGACATTCCGGTGGACGAAATCAGGGCCCACTCGCTGGGCGTGCAGGAGTTCATGAACAAGCCGTTTTCAGAGAAGGAGCTGGCTCGGGCGGTGCGCCAGGCTCTAGGGCAGGTGCAGCAAGGGAGGAAGGTTGATGAAGAAGATTCTGGTCGCTGACGACGAGCCGTACGTCCTGCGGTCCATCGAGTACACCTTGATGAAGGCTGGCTACACCGTCACGACCGCGGTCGACGGCGAGGAGGCCCTGACCAAGATCAAGGCGGAGAATCCCGACCTGGTGTTTCTCGACATCCAGATGCCGAAGATGGACGGTAATGAAGTCTGCAAGCAGCTTCGCCAATTGCCCGACAAGCGCGATTTGTGGGTCATCGTGATCACCGCCAAGGGCCAGGAGTCCGAGCGTATCTTCAGCCTGGAGTGCGGGGCCAGCGAGTATATCACCAAACCCTACAGCCCGCGTCGCATGTTGGAACGGGTCAAGGAAATCCTGGGAGAGTAGCATGCCCGAAACCCACGACATGCGAGGCCTGCTCGACCTGGCCACGGTCCAAGGCCTGCTCAACACCTACGCTGAGTTGGTGCCCTCCCATTGGGAGCTGCGGCAGGACGACGGCGCGGTGTTGTGTCACGCCGGCGCTTCGAATGCGGTCTCGCGAGGCGATGGTCCGGTGGCGGTCAAGTTGGAGCTGCCCGTCAAGCTGCGTGACCGCGTCCTCGGCACGCTGGCAGTGGCGCCGGCCGGGGACGAGCGCCTCAACACGCTGTCGCAGGGGATGGTTCGCCTCATTGAAGGCTGGGTGGCCGACCGCTTCGAAGTGCGCAGCCTGGTCAGTGAGCTGGTGCTCCGCTATGAAGAGCTGTCGGTTCTCTATGACGCCAGCGAGACCATCGTATCGAACATGGATCTGGAAGAGGTGTCCCGCCTCATTCTGACCAAGGCGCACGAGATCCTTGACGTGAAGACCGCGTCGCTCATGCTGCTCGATCCGGAGACCAACACGCTGCGGGTCAAGGACGCCCTGGGCTTGAACCCCGAGCTCATCCACGAAATCAAGCTCAACATCGGCGAGGAGATCTCCGGTTGGGTCGCCCGGGAGGGCAAGCCGCTCCTCATCGAGGATATCGAGAAGCACCCCGAGTTTCGCAAGGTCAACCAGGAGAACTATGCCACCCGATCCCTCCTCAGCGTGCCTTTGAAAATCAAGGATCGGGTCATCGGCGTGCTCAACGTCAACAACAAGCTGTCGGGCGAGGTGTTCAACTCGGGCGATCTGAAGATCCTGGCGGCCCTCGCCAGTCTCGCCGCCATTTCTATCGAGAACGCCACCACCTACAAGAACGCCATCACCGACCGGCTGACCCGCCTCTACAATTACGGCTACTTCCGCGAGCAGCTCTACAAGAAGGTGGCGCAGTCGTTGGCCGACAACGAGCCCATGACCCTGCTCATGTTCGATATAGACCACTTCAAATATTTCAACGATCGCAACGGCCACGAGCTAGGCAACGTGTGCCTGGTCGGGGTGGCGGGCATCTGCATGGAGAACTGCCGGCAGAAGGGTGACCGTCTGCCCGACCTGGTGGCTCGCTACGGCGGCGAGGAGTTCCTCATCCTGCTGTCGGGCGTGCCCAAGGCGCCGGCGGCCGGTACGGCGGAGCGCATCCGCTCGGCGATCGAGACGACGCAGTTCGAGGGGGGGCAGAACCAGCCCATGGGCAAGGTGACCATCAGCGTCGGGGTGGCCGAGGTTCCGGGCGACGCGCAGAACGGCGACGACCTCATCAACGCCGCCGATCAGGCCCTGTATCGAGCCAAGCGCGCCGGACGGAACCAGGTCCAGCTAGCGTAGCCCCATGGACGAGCTGGACATGGATCTCTACGATCCGTTCGATCGGTTCGTGGAGATTACGTTCAAGGGCAAAAAGGTCCAGGTGCCCGAGAACAACCTGCTGCTGCGCTGTTTTCAATACCTGGACACCGATTGCATCACGTACGGCAGCTTCTGCTGGAACAACGAGTGCGGCAACTGCGAGATTCAATACGTCATGAAGGAGGGCGATGCGCCCGTCACGGCCCGTTCCTGCCAGACGAAGGTCATCGAGGGCATGTCGATTATCGGCAGCACTCGCCACGTCCGGCTCAAGCTCAGGGGTTAGAAGTTCCAGCCGTGCACTTCGTTGACGCCGTGGGGTGCGGAGCCTGCACACGGACAATACCGCCGTCTCCGCCGGCCGCGGGGGCGGGCGTCAGGCGTAAGACCCCTATGAGGTCACGCCTCTTGCAACAGGTC
>DASYBA010000719.1:0-3813 GCA_036501005.1 Candidatus Xenobia bacterium
AGTATCTGGGCCAGCCGTACGTCTCGCTCACCGTGAGCCCGAAAAACTTCGTGCCGGGCTCGGCCGTACCGCCGGAAATCCACCCCATCCATCAAGGAGGCCAGCCATGATGAATCCGACCCGAATGCTGTTCGGCTGTGTGCTGGCCTGTGGGCTAGCGCTGGGAACGGCTCACGCGCAAGAGCCGCAGACCACGGCGGCAACGCCGGATCCCACCCGCGCGTACTCCCTCGCGGCCAACGTGACGCGCCAGGTCCTGCCCAACGGTCTGACCGTGCTGATCAAGGAACAGCACGAGACCCGGACAGTGTCCATCGACCTGGTGAGCCGCGTCGGGCAAGCCCAGGAGGATGGCTCAGACGCCGGCATCACCAACCTGGTCGGCCGGGCCCTGCAGCGGCGGGTCACCAACGGCGATGGCAAAGCCGACGACAACCTGGTCGAGATGACCGGCAGCGTCATGCGCTTCAACGTCACGCCAGACCTGACCGAGGTCTCGGTCGATACGACCGCGGATCACTATCGACCGCTGTTCGCCCGTACGCTGCAGGCCTACCAGACCCGGCAGTTCAAGGGCGAGGAGCTGGATTTCGTTCGCAACCAGCTCATCCACGACCTGGAAGGTGAGCAGCGGGTGTTCACCGCCATCTACGACATCTTCCTGGAGAACTTCTATCGATACCACCCCTATCGGGCCCCACAGGAGGGCAACGCCGACGCCATTCGACACCTGTCGCTGTCGAACTTCAACAAGTTCTACGATCGCTACTATGTGCCTAACCACACGGTGCTGGCCGTGGTCGGAGACGTCAACTCGGCCGACGTGATGGCCGAAGCTTCGGCCGAGCTGGGCAAGTTGCCGGAGGTCCAGGAAACGGTCAAAATCGTGCACTGGGAACCGGTCGGTACCGAGAAGGAACTGCAGTTGTCGGCCGGCTCCAACCTGGCCTGGATCTTCCTCGGCTATCCAGCCCCGGGGGTGAGTTCGCCGGACTACGCGGCCATGCGGGTCATGCACGCCATGATGGGCGAAGGCGTCAGCTCCCGTCTCTGGGTCGACTTGCGGGAGGAGAACGGCCTGGCCTACGAGCTGGGTTCACTGTACCCCGTGCTGGAGGGCCCGGGACACTTCCTCTCCTACATCATCACGACTCCGGCGCAGCTTCGCCAGGCCCGCCGCGGCATGTTCGCCGAGATGGATCGGCTGCGCAAGGAAGACGTCGGGCCGCACGAGCTCGAGCAGGCTCGCTGGAAGGTCATCGGTGCGGCGCTGCTGCAGCAGGAGACCACGGCCGGCAAGGCCAGCACGCTGGCCACCTCCGAAGCCCAAGGCGTCGGCTACCACTTTCCCGACCAATTCATTGCGGCCGTACGCAACGTGACAACGGTTGACGTGCGGACGGTGGCCAACCGGTACCTCGACAAGTACACCCTCATCGTGGCCCGACCCCCGGGGGCCCTCTGAGGGTGAGCCAGCCCAGCATCGCCATCGACGGCCCGGCCGGCAGCGGGAAGAGCGTCATTGCCAAAGCGCTCGCCCGCCGGCTGGGCCTGTTGTATGTCGATACGGGCGCCATGTATCGGGCGGTGACGTGGAAGGCGCAGAGACTTGGCCTGTCGCTGGATGACGGGGCTCGCGTCACGGCGCTGGCCGAGGGTCTGGACCTGCGGCTGGAGGCGGAGCCGGCCAGTCCCATCGGATATCGGGTCCTGGTAGACGGCGAAACCGTCACCGCCCTATTGTATACGCCAGAAGTGGACGGTCACGTGGGCCGGGTGGCCGCGCAGACCGCGGTGCGTCGAGTGCTGGCGGCTCGCCAGCGGGATATCGGCCTGGCCGGCGGGGTCGTCATGGTGGGACGAGACATTGCCACCGTGGTCCTGCCCGAGGCCCGTTACAAAATCTATCTCGACGCCAGCCTGGAGGAGAGGGCCCGGCGGCGTCTGGCCGACTTGTTGCATAAAGGCGAGGCGGTCAATTTCGATACCGTCCTGGCGCAGATGCGGGAGCGGGACAAACTCGACATGGGACGCGATGAGGGCCCGCTACAGTGCGTGGTAGGAGCGATGCGAGTCGATACCACCCATGCCACCGTCGACGAGACCCTCGAAAGCATCCTGCGGCTGATGGAGAACGCTACGCCCGGTTGATGACGTAGTGCTGCTGCGGGTAGTAGCCCTGGATGTCGAACCCAGCCTTGGTGAAGGTGATGTCGTAGGTGTTGACCGGGTTGTCGCGCACGCCACCATTACCGTCATCACGGAAGCCCGCGACGTGCAGACCGTTGGCGGTCTTGGTGATTTCGAAGGTGCGCTCGGGCGTGTTGCCCTGGATGGTCACCTTGTTTTGCGCATACGTCACGTCGGCGCTCTCGTTGCCCGAATACCCCTTGACGCGGGTTACGTTCGGATCGCTCTCGTCGATGTCGTAGCGCTGGGCCGGGAAGGCTCCGTCGACGTGGATGTGCTTGCCGCTGTCGGTAACCGTCGACGAAAAGTCCGGCGTCGCCTGCTGGATGCCGACCTTGTCTCCACTTCGAATCAGCTTGTAGTTCTGCCAATCGAAGTAGCCATTGACGGCGGTCGTATTGCCTTTCGTGTCGACCGTGAAATCGCGCTGCGGGTACAGCACCGGCGGCCCCCCGTCGCTGCCGTCATTCTGCAGGTGCCCGGTAATGGAGCACGAGTCGGCGCCCTGGCCGACAATCAACGTCTGGCCATCCAGCCCCAGGCCTATGCCATCGGCGATTTCAACCGCCACCGGCGATGGCCGGTACATGGTCGGTGGAATCTGCGGATCCATGCTGCCCGTATAGGCCCCAACAAACACTTTCGGATGCCACGAGGCCTGCATTGTGGTCGTCATGATACGAGCCCTTTCCCTATCGCAACTCTTTGCCCGCCGGGAATGTATGTTCTCCAGGTCTGAGCGGCCTCAGTATGCCACGCTCGCCGACCGTTGTTGTTGCCGAATTGTGAACATACGAACCAGGATGTAAACAGCCAGGCGGGGAAGGTTTGGTAGCTTGGAGGCACAAGATGGCAATCGTGACCCAGAGAGATGCTGGTGCGGCATGGCCCACCCGAGGCCAGTCCTGATGGCGCCCCCTCCTGCCCCCGAACCCCCTGAAGTCGCTGAGAAAGAGGTCCCGCCGCGCGCACCGGCACCGGTCGTCGCCGCTCCGCCCCAGGAAAGCAGTTTCATGAAGTGGGTCATCGCCCTGTTGATCCTCGCCATCGCGGGTATCATGGGCGCCGCGGCCGTCTACCTCGAACCCCACCTGCAAGAACAGGCCGGCTTGGACAAAGGATCCGCGGCCGGCGCCATAGTCTCGTTGCCTAGCGACATCGACAGTTACAACCGGACCGTCACAGCCGCCCTGGTTGCGGTTGCGGAGAAATCGCTCGACTATCAGAAGGGCTATCGAGAGGGCTTTGAATCAACTCTGAAGTCGAGAATTCCAGACCCCAATGTATACCTGCCTGGGCTGCCACCGGTCACCGAACCTTTACCCACCGGCCGTCCGCGCACCGGGCCGCGCAAGGACTATAACCAGGGCTTCAACGACGGTGAAGAGGAAGCCAAGACCATGCAGTTGCCCGACCCTCAACACGTCGAGGAGCTGGTGCAATCGCTGGCCTCCGATCCGGAGGTGAAGAAACGCAATACCGAATACCAGAACGGCTTCAAGGACGGCGCCCGCGACAACATCCAGACTCGCCTCAAGAGCCAGTCGGTGCCCTGCCCCGCGCCCGATCCTTGCCAGACGTGCGGCCCGGGCCCATCCGCGTCCGTGATGCCCGTACCGAATG
>DASYBA010000720.1:0-3190 GCA_036501005.1 Candidatus Xenobia bacterium
GAAGAGGACGTTTCCGAAGGCAGTCACAAGATTGGCTGTCTTGAACTGTGCGTTCGAGGAGGCCAGGGCCGCTACTGAAGTCATCTCGGCCACGACCACGCCGGTTGGATTGGAGATCGTATACCGGATGCTCAGTTGTGGCGGTGGCGGATCGTCCTCCATGTTCAGGTGGCATATCACGTAGAGAACAGGGAGTGTGATGGGGAAGGAGGCTGCAGCCAAATTGTCTATTCCGATCCCGAGGGCGTTCAGCTTGCCGCTATCGGAATTGGCGGCTTCCGCCAGAAAACACCAGTCAATTTTCATAGTCGGCAGGTCCTTCTTCGCGGATCTGGGGCCACTTGCGCAACTGTTCGGCGACCTCCACACGTGAGATTTCTTTCCGGGACACGCGAATGCACAGGTTGTAGAGGTCATCGCCTTCATCGAGAAAGATCCCGTTTCTCTCGAGGAATGTCAATGCTGCCGCTGCTGCAGTACGCTTGTTGCCATCGAGAAACGCCTGGTTTCCATCGATGCTGCACATGAGCGAAGCGGCCATCTCGAAGAGGTCTTCGCAATAATACTGTTCGTCGTTCCCAGCTCGGCATGCCATTACGGCAGACTCCAAGAGTGCCTCGTCTCGGATGCCCATCTCGGGCTTCTCCGTATAACGAAGGAGCTGGTCGCGGTGAATCTCCTTGACCAGCTCCACGTCTAGGAATGCGATTTCTTCTGGGAATTCGCCTGACTTCACTCAGCCAGACGCTTCAATGTCTTGCCGTGCACCTTGTTGATCTTCTGCAATGAGATGGCAAGCTCGTCCTTCGTTATGATTCTAGCGCTCGGCTTTTTCTTCGCCGGCTTCACAGTCAGGTTGGCGCTGCAACCGGAGGTGATAGCGTTCGCTGGCACCACATACGCCGGAGGCGCATGCATAACATAATCGAGAGCGACCATAAAAACACGAACCTCCTGTCAGAATCGTTGTCCACAACAATATAACCGTTTTGGGTTCCAGAATTAACCCCTTGGGTGTTAACAGTTTGGCTTGGAAGCGATCATTACCTCCAAGAGTCGACCCGACTGCATCCGAGGACGGCGCCTCCAGCTTGACGGTCCCCTCGCCGCCCTGGGGAACGCCGGAACAGGCGCACAGCCTCCGGGGTTAGCGCTGGTAGCCGGGACGATGAATGACGGATCAGCCGGTGTGGTATCAGCCGGCCGACTACTTGCGTTTGCGGGCCCTGCTGACGCCGGCGTTCTTGTCCCGGGCTTGGGCTTCGGCGGCCCTCCGTTGCCTGCGGGCAAGGTTGATTCCGACATGTGCCCAGGCGGGTTCTGGCTCGGGCAGCCCAAGCTCCCGATAGACGAGGCACCGAAGCCAATGGGCCGCACCGCCGCCGCGCCCGACCGACCGGGGGAACTGCTCAGCAGCCCGCCGTTTCACCTCTTCCATGACGGCGTCGGGCAGGCGAACCTCGACGGCCTGGTTTCCCTCACTCGGCATGGTCTCGTCCCTCCTGCAACCATCGTTCATACTCGTCGCCCAGCGCCGTCCGGCGGCGGCCCAGGTCCTCGGCCATGCGGGCGGCGTCCATCGGGTCGACGTCATCCATGGCTAGCAGGGCGTCCCGTTCCCGTCCCAGGCCCTCGAAGCGGGCATCCAGGTCGGCCTTCTGTTGGCGCCTTCGCAACTCTTTCAGTGTCTCGTCAAGGGGATCAACGCCCTGAGACCTTAGCCACCGGGAACGGGCCCGAATAGCATCGTCGGCGTCATCCTCGTACTCATCCGGGTCGGGGTCCGGACCGTGCAGGCCGTTGCCCGGCCGAGTCATGCTGCCACCCCATGGCGGGCCAGGACCTGGGCCACGGTCTTCGGTGCCCACTGGCCACCGCGCTTCGTAGGCCGGCCCTCGGCCTGCAGGGTGTGCACAATGTCCCAGAGGGTGCAGTCCTGGGCCCGTAACTCCAGAATCCGGGCCACGGTGTCGCTGTCGTCGGTCTGGCGGGCGGTCGGCGGAGCGCCCAGGCGCACGCCTTGGCTCTTCTTGTAGGCGAGGGCGGTCTTCGTGCGCTCGCCGATGGCTTCACGTTCCCACTGCGACACGCAGGCCAAGATGTTGACCACCAGGCGGCCGGCGGCCGAACGGGTATCGAGTTGGTCGCCCACGCTGAACAGGGTAGCGGTCCTGCTGAACACCGTGTCGCACAGGTCGGCCACGTCCCGGACAGAACGGGTAAGGCGGTCCAGCTTCGCCACAATCAGGCCCCCGGCCTCGCCGTTGCGCAGCATTCCCAGGGCCCGCTGAATCCCAGGGCGGTTCAATGACTTCGCAGATTGTCCGGCGTCTTCGATGATGTCGATCAGCTCGAGGTCATACAGGGCACAGTAGGCCCGAATCTTGTCGGCCTGAGCCGCCAGGGACACTCCCTGCGAAGCCTGCTCGTCTGTCGAAACTCTCACGTATCCGATAACCTTCATGGTGGCCTCCAACCGCTTCCTGGGGACACCTGAATTATACACCTTCCCGGCAGTTATTTCAACACCTGCCGGGAAGTTATTTACCAGAAACGGACGTTTATGGTAAAAAGGTAGGCACCCTGGGTCAGAACTCATCCTCGTTCTCAGCTTCGGCCGCGTGCACCAGGTGGATCGTCTCGGCATAGCCGGCCACGTCAAGCAGATTGTCATGCTGGTGGCGATAACACTTCACGGGACAGCTTCAGGGCGATCATGCAGATCCCGACGTCCGCAGCCGTCAGGGCGACACCAGGGCGCAGCCTGTCGCCCAGCAGAACGGTCCACATCGCAGCCGTCCTGGCGAAGTCCTGGCTCGGTGGGCCATAGGCTGCGCCTCGCTCGCCGTTCACCAGGGCATGCGCCTGCAGGCAGGGGCTGGCGTCGGGCGTCATGGCTGCTCATCGGGTGGATCGTCGAGGCTCACGCCAATCCTGGCGGCCAGGTCGTCAATCCAACGTGCGCCAGGCCAGACTCGGTGCAGTGCCCGCAACTGTTCCCTCATCTTTGCCCGCTCCCACTCACGCTCGACGGCATGAAGTATCGCATCAAAATACCGGCTAGGCATCGGCTTCCTCCTCCTCCTGGTCGTCCTCGTCCACCGGGCCAGGCCCTACGATTTTAAGCGGAGACTTTTCAATCAAGCGCCGCAGCAGTTCTTGCTCCTCTACCGAAAGGGCGGAAAAATCA
>DASYBA010000721.1:0-1525 GCA_036501005.1 Candidatus Xenobia bacterium
CCGCCTCCATCGCCTGCGCGACGGCCGGGCCGGTCTCTTCTCGGCAAAACGCCGCCATGGTGGGCCCGGATCCACTGATGAAACAGCCCAGGGCACCAGCCTGGCGGGCCGCCTGGCGGACGGCCTCGTAACCGGGAATTAAGGTCTGTCGCCATGGCGTGTGGATGCGGTCTTCGACCGCTTCTGCCAGGGCGTCCAGGTCCTTTTGCAGCAAAGCGGAGACGAGCATGCAGGCCCGGGACACTGTGAAGGTGACGTCAGCCAGCGGATAGCTGCCGGGCAGGATGCGGCGGGCCTCCTCCGTACTCACTCGGACGTCGGGGCTGGCCACCGCCACCTGCAGCTCGAACGGCACGGGCAGGGAGGTGGTCCGCACTCCATCCGGCCCGCTGCTACACAGGATGAGCCCGCCCAGGAGGGCGGGCGCGACGTTGTCGGGGTGCCCTTCGAGCCGCGTGGCGATATTGACCATGGCGGCAGGGCTGAGCGTTCCCCCCAGCACCTCCTGGGCGGCGACGATGCCGGCGACGATGGCCGAGGCGCTCGAGCCCAGCCCCCGACCGAGCGGGATGCGGTTGACCTGGCGCACCCGCAGGCTGGGCACGGTGGCCCCGTTCTCGCGCAGCACCTGGTGGTAGGCCCGCCAGAAGAGGTTCTCGCTCCCTTCCGGCAACTCCGCGGCACCTTCGCCCTCCATGGTCCAACCTGACCCCCCGACCTCCACAGTGACCTCGTTGTAGAGCTTCAAGGCCAGGCCCAGGCAGTCAAAACCCGGCCCCAGGTTGGCGGTCGTCGCGGGCACGTGAATGGTGAACTTCATGGGGTCAGGACGGCGTCGAGGGCTTCCTGGGTGGCGGCGATGGTCTGCACGGCCGCCGCCGAGCGGAGGGCCGTGTCGGGGTCTTTCAGCCCGTGGCCGGTCAAGACGCACACGATGGTCTCTCCGCCCTTGACGACGTGGCGGCTGTCCTTGCCCAGCAACCACGCAATGGGGGCACACGACGCGGGCTCGGCAAAGAGCCCCTCGCGGGTGGCCAGGAATCGATACGCCTCCAGAATCTGCTCGTCGGTCACGGCGTAGAACCCCCCATGGCTCTCGGCCACTGCGGTGGTGGCCCCTTGCCAGGAGGCCGGATTGCCGATACGAATGGCGGTGGCCAGGGTCTGGGGATCCTCGACCGGTTGGTTGCGCACCAGTGGAGCCGCTCCGGAAGCCTGCACGCCAATCATGCGCGGGGTTTCCGTGATGGTCCCGGCCGCCTTGTATTCGGTGAAGCCCTTCCACCAGGCGGTGATGTTGCCGGCATTCCCCACCGGCAGGACCACCATTTCGGGCGTGCGGCCCTTGAGCGCCTGGACCACCTCGAAGGCGGCGGTCTTCTGGCCCTCTATTCGATACGGATTGACGGAGTTGACCAGGGCGATGGGGTGTCGTTCCGACAGTTCACGCACCATCTTGAGGGCGAGATCGAAGTTGCCTTCGATGGCCAGGATGCGGGCCCCATGGACGGTCGCGCCGGCGAGT
>DASYBA010000722.1:0-3412 GCA_036501005.1 Candidatus Xenobia bacterium
AGGACCGCACCTTCTGGCTTCTCCCCCCCACCCCCAAGCACCCCAACGGCTACATCACCCTCTGCACGTTCAGCTCCCAAGGCCACCAGTTCAAGTTCCAGGCCGCCTCCCGCGCCCAGGCCACCGACGGCTTCGAAGACGAAGTCAAGGCGATGGGGTTATAGACCGGTCTGACACGTATGCCAGGCCTGCTGGCCCAGTAGCTTGACCGCCATGCCCAACATGGCAAATCGCTCGTCCTGCGTCAACCCCTGGCGGAAGCGATAGTAGATCTGCTGGGCGATGACCGCCACCTTGAAGAGGCCAAACGTATAGTAGAAGGCAGGTTGGTCGACTGGACGGCCCGAGCGCTTCGCGTAGCGCTCCACCACCTCGGCACGGGTCAGGTTGCCGGCCGACGACGTCAACGTGAAGGGCAACTGTCGGAAGGCCGGCGGGTCATCCGCTTGCATCCAGTATCCCAGGGTCGTGCCCAGATCCATGAGGGGATCGCCAATGGTCGCCATCTCCCAGTCCAGCACCGCTCGAATGTCCGACAGGCGCTCTGGATTCAACACCAGGTTGTCGTACTTGTAGTCGTTGTGGATGAGCACGCTGCCAGCCTGCGCAGGCAGGTGCTCTGCCAGCCAGGTGATGGCCCGTTCCAGCTCGGGGACGTCATCGGTGCGGGCCTTCTGATAGCGGTCGGCCCAACCCTTGACCTGCCGTTCGACGTACCCCTCACCCCGCCCCAGCGACTCCAGCCCTTTCGTATCGATCCGGTGGATGTCCGCCAGGTTGTCGACGGTCGCCTCGGACAGCGTTCTCATGACGGATGGTTCCAGAGGAGCGGCCCCATCCCGCAGAATCACCCCCGGCACCCGCTCCATCAGATACAATGGCCCCTCTGGGAAGTATCCGATGGGGCGAGGCACCCGACCAAACCGGGGATGGATGGCGGCCAGGATCCGATACTCCCGCTCCATGTCATGGGCGCTCTTGACGGTCGATCCGACGGGCGGGCGCCGCAGCACCAGCTCAGTCCCATCGACCCGCAGCAGGTAGGTCAGGTTGGAGAACCCGCGGGGAAACTGCTGCACCTCGATCGGTCCCCGTAACCCCACCGTTTCCAGGCACCGGGCCAGGAGATCGAGGTCGAGCTCTTCGCCGGCTCTAACCGCCTTGGGCTGATCCAGACCCATATCGTTTCAATACGCTCCTCGCCACCACGGCCTTGTGCACCTCATCGGGACCATCGTAGATGCGCGCCCCTCGCTCGTGTCGGAACCACCACGAGAGCGGGGTCATGTCGGTCAGGCCGAAAGCCCCGTGCACCTGGATGGCCCGGTCCAGCACCCGCTGCAGCACGTTGGCGACAAAAAACTTGATCAGCGATATGCGCTCCCGGTCCAGGTGCCTCACCGTATCCAACACCAGCAGGCGGGCCGCATCGATATCGGCCCGGCTCTCGGCAATCCACTCCTGCACCGTCTGCTTTTCAGCCAGGGTCTTGCCCGGCGACAGCTCTCTCGACACGGCTCGGCGGCACAGCAGATCCAGGGCCCGCTCGGCAATGCCGATCCACCGCATGCAATGATGGATGCGACCTGGGCCCAGGCGTTCCTGGGCCAGTGCGAAGCCCTCCCCTTCCTGGCCCA
The DNA here is from genome assembly GCA_036501005.1 of Candidatus Xenobia bacterium. Taxonomy (GTDB): domain Bacteria; phylum Vulcanimicrobiota; class Xenobia; order RGZZ01; family DASYBA01; genus DASYBA01. The sequence goes on from DASYBA010000722.1 coordinate 1,638, forward strand.
GGCGCAGATCGACGGGCACGCGGCACCCCTCAAAGCGCACCTCGGCGTGGCTGAAGGCGTCGGCCCCGACTTCTCCCATCACGGCCAGGTTCCGCACGATCATGAAACCCGGCGTATCGGCTGGGACGATCAGCAAGGACGCCCGTCGGTGCGGCGGCGCCTGCGGATCGGTCACCGCCATGACGATGGCGTAGGCGGCGCCGTCGGCCGCGGTGGTAAACCACTTGTGGCCGTCCAGGATATAAGCGTCTCCCTCCCGCCGTGCCCGCGTATCGAGCCAGGTCGGATTCGACCCCGCGTGCTCGGGCTCGGTCATGGCAAAGCACCCGTGGGCGTCGCCGCGAGCCACCGGCGCCAGGAACCGTTCCTTCTGGGCCTCCGTGCCGTGCTGCAACAGCAGTTCCATGTTGCCGATGTCGGGGGCCTGGCAGTTCACCAGCCAGTGTCCGAAGGGGCTCGTTCCCAGCACCTCGCTGACGGGAGCGAACTCGACCAGGCTCAGTCCCTGACCGCCCCAGGCGGGGGGCAGCGGCGGGAGCCACAGGCCGAGGCGCTGGATCTCCGCCCGCCACGCGTCCAGGCGGGGTCTGGCCTCCGTCCACGGTTTCGACAGCAGCGACGCCTCTTCGGGCCACACCTGCTCTTGGATGAACTGCCGCAGTATCTCCTGGGGTCGCACGCCTCGGCTCTTCGCCGCCCGCCCAGGAGTTTCCGTCTGGGCGAGGAAGGCGCCGGCATGACGGTGATGATGGAACGCCAGGGGCCAGTGACCACCGTGCTGCTCTCCCGGCCAGAATGCCGCAATGCCGTCGATGGCCCGACCGCTCAGGCCCTGGCGGACGCCTTTCGAACCTTCGAAGCCGACCCCCAGGCCCGGGTCGCGGTGCTGCACGGACTGGGCGGTACTTTCTGCGCCGGCGCCGATCTCAAGGCCATGTCGAATCGCATCGCACCAGATGGAGACGGGCCCATGGGCCCCACCCGCATGCGGCTCAGCAAGCCCGTCATTGCCGCCATCGCCGGGCACGCCGTGGCCGGGGGCCTGGAGTTGGCCTTGTGGTGCGACCTGCGGGTGGCCGAAGAAGACGCCGTGCTGGGCGTTTTCTGCCGGCGGTTTGGCGTGCCCCTGATCGACGGCGGCACCGTGCGACTGCCCCGCCTTGTCGGCATGGGACGAGCCTTGGACCTCATTCTCACCGGTCGCCCGGTCAACGCGGGCGAGGCTCTGAGCATGGGGCTGGTGAACCGACTGGTGCGTCCGGGCATGGCCCGCGCCGCAGCCGAGGCCCTGGCCCTCGAGCTGGCCGAGCTGCCGTGGACCTGTCTTCTACAGGATCGCCTGTCGGTCTACGAACAGTGGGGCCGGTCCGAGGCTGATGCCCTGTCGAATGAGTTTCGACACGGGCTGGTCGCGCTGCCGGAGGCCCAGCAAGGCGCGCGACGCTTTGCCGCCGGCACAGGCCGTCACGGCTGGAGCGCTTCCGCCTCCGAGTAGGCCACCTTCAGAAGCCGGTGCACGCCGGTGGTGCGAAGGAGCTTTTCAATCTGGGGGGGCGGCGACATGAGAATCAGGCGTCCCTCCTCCTGGGCCAGCCGCCGGGCCACCGCCAGGAGAAAACCCAGGCCGCTCGAGTCCAGAAACCGCAGGCTGGAGAGATCGACGATATGGATGCGGCCGGGCAGGATGGACTGGGTGAAGACGTCTCGCACCGAATCCAGGCTGTGATAGTCCAGATCTCCGCTCAGCATCAGGATGCGGGCCCGCCCGGGGATGT
>DASYBA010000723.1:0-6666 GCA_036501005.1 Candidatus Xenobia bacterium
CCAGGCCATCGACGGGGCGCGAAAGTCGATCCACGTGGAGCAATTCGTGCTGACGGAACGGGGGACGATCGACCGGCTCAAGCAGGCCAAGGCTCGCGGGGTCGACGTGCGGGTCATCCTCCACCCCATGAAGATCGGCGACAAGGCCATCAACGAGGTTGCGGCCAGCGAACTGCGGTCCGTCGGCATTCCGGTCCGCTGGCACCGGTGGGATCCGGCCCGGCTGGACAAGCTCCACGCCAAGGTGGGCGTATTCGACGGCGAGGACGTCATCATCGGCAGCGCCAACTGGTCTCGCCAGGCGTTCACCACCAACCGCGAGGCCGACGTCGAGGTGCTCAGCAAGGAGGTGGCCGCCGCCCTGGAAGATCACTTCCAGGCCGACTGGAACCGCAGCACCCCTGTGCCCGTCTACCCGCCTGAAGGGCCGCACTTGGTGGGGCCCGAAAAGCCGCCCTCATGAAATCGCGAGACATCCGCCAGTCCTTCATGGACTTCTTCACCCAGCGCGGGCACCACCAGGTGCCCAGCGCGCCCGTGGTTCCCCACGACGATCCGACCCTGCTGTTCACCAACGCCGGCATGAACCAGTTCAAGCCGTACTTCCTGGGGCAGGCCACCCCCGAGCATCGCCGGGTGGTCGATACCCAGAAGTGCATCCGTGTGTCGGGCAAGCATAACGATGTTGAGGAAGTGGGATACGATACGTACCACCACACCTTCTTCGAAATGCTCGGCAACTGGTCGTTCGGCGACTACTACAAGCGGGAAGCTATCGCGTGGGGGTGGGAACTGCTGACCAAGGTGTGGGGCTTGCCCAAGGAGCGGCTCTATGCCACGGTCTACGGTGGGGACGAGAAGGTCGGCGCTGATGTCGAGGCTGAGCGCTTATGGGCCGAAGTAACGGATATCGATCCATCGCATATCAAACGCTTTGGACGCAAGGATAACTTTTGGATGATGGGGGACACGGGGCCCTGCGGCCCCTGTTCTGAGATCCATATTGACCTCACTCCCGACGCCAGCGGCGGTGCCTTGGTCAACCAGGGTTCCCCGCTCGTCATGGAGTTGTGGAATCTGGTCTTCATTCAGTACAACGCCGAGCCGGATGGCAGCTTGCGAGAGTTGCCCTCCAAGCACGTCGACACGGGCATGGGCTTCGAACGAGCGTGTGCCGTTGTCGAATGCACCGACCGCGGCCGAGACTTCACCCGGCCGATATCCAATTACGACACCGAGGTGTTCCAGCCCATTATCCGCCGCCTGGCAGAAATGTCGAATCAGCGTTACGCCCCGGGCATGTCGGAAGACAAACCGTCCATCGCCATGCGGGTGGTCGCCGATCACCTGCGCATGGTCAGCTTCTCGCTAGCCGACGGAGTAGTGCCCAGCAACGAGGGACGTGGTTACGTGGTCCGTCGACTGGTGCGCCGCGCGGCTCGCCACGGCCGCGACCTGGGCTTCAAGGAGCCGTTCATGTGGCAACTGGTGGAAATCCTGGCCTCCACCATGGGAGACGTCTTTCCGGAGATCGTCCGAGAGCAAACCAAGATAGCGAACCTGGTGAAAGCGGAGGAGACGTCGTTCCTGACGACTCTGGAGCGAGGTATCGGGCTCTTCGAGGAGGCAGCCGGGCGGCTGCGGCAGGGCGAGGAATTCCCTGGCGAGACGGCCTTCCGTCTCTATGATACGTATGGCTTCCCTATCGACCTGACGCAGGTCATGGCTCGAGAACGCGGGATGCAGGTCGACGTACCTGGCTTCGAACGTCACATGGAGGAACAGCGCAAAAGAGCCCGGGAAGCCCGGGTCCAGGTGGTCGTCAGCGCAGCGGCCGAGAACATGGACCTGCCCCCCACCTTCTTCACCGGCTACGAAGAACTCGATACGCCCACCCACGTGCGGGCCGTGCTGGAGCAGGGCAAGGAACTGCAGATCGTGCTGGAAAAGACCCCTTTCTATGCCGAGATGGGCGGTCAGATAGGCGACACTGGCGTGCTGGAGGCCGACCACGGCAGCATTTCCATCCAGGACACGCAGGCCAAGGAAGGCGTCGTCCTCCATCGCGCCGCCATCGACCACGGTCGTCGTCCCGAAGTCGGGGAACAGGTCGTGGCGCACGTCAATCACCTGCGCCGTTGGAACATCCAGCGCCACCACACGGCCACGCACCTGCTCCACTGGGCGCTGCGGGAGGTGTTGGGCACCGACGTTCGACAGCAGGGGTCGGTGGTCGAGCCCGACCGGCTGCGCTTCGACTTCACCCATAACGAACAGGTGAAGGCGGAGCAGTTGCGGGCTATCGAACGGCTCATCCAGGAGCGTATCCTGGAAAACGAGGGCGTCTCCTGGTTCGAAATTCCCAAAGGTCAAAAGCCGGAGAACGTCATCTCCTTCTTCGGCGACAAGTACGGCGGTCGGGTGCGCGTGCTCAAGATCGGCGGGCAGGGCTCCGGGCTTGTCGACGCGCCGATCTATGATGGCTACTCCATGGAATTGTGCGGCGGCACGCACGTCCGCCATACCGGGGACATGGGCCTCTTCCGCTTCACCTCGGAAAGCGCCATCGCCGCGGGCGTTCGCCGCGTCGAGGCCGTGGTGGGCAACGCCGCCATGGCGTCCATCCAGCGCGACCTGGACGTCCTGCACGGCCTGTCTAGCCGCCTCGCCGCTCCCACTGCCGACCTGGAGAAGCGTATCGAAGGATTGCTCGACAACGTCAAGCGCCTGGAGAAGGAACTAGGCACCGAGCGAGCCGGCGGCGCGGTCGGACAGGCCCGCCAGTTGGTGTCGTCGGCTCGCACGGTGGGTGACATCCAACTCATCGTGGCCAATGTGGGGCAGCGGGATGCAGACTACCTTCGCCTGGTCGCCGACGCGCTCAAGGGGCAGTTCACGGGTATTGCCGTCCTGGCGGGCACGGGTGACGGCAAGGTGTCGCTCCTCGCCTGGGTCGACAAGGCGCTGGTGTCGAAAGGCTTCCATGCCGGCAAGCTGATTGGCGAACTGGCCCGCCAGGTGGGCGGGGGCGGCGGTGGCCGTCCCGACCTGGCCCAGGCTGGTGGCAAGGACGTCAGCGCTCTGCCCGCCGCCCTGGCGTCGGTCGATGGCCTGCTGATGGCCCAGGTGCGGGCCTGAACATGCCCCTCGTCAACAGGCGACCGCTGCTTGTTCGAGTTCAGTCCTCATCTTGGTCAGAGCTGCCCGTTCCAGCCGAGAGACCTGCATCTGCGAGACACCGATAATCTCGGCCACCTTGTTCTGCGTGGCTTGCTTGAAGTATCGATTGTAAATCACGGTGTGCTCTCGTTCCGTCAAACACTCCATGGCTTTCTGCACCAGCAGCCGGTTTTCAATACACATCAACTGATCGTCGACGAAGCCCAACGCCGGCACCAGAGCGTCTTCGTTCTGGCTGGCCGGAGCGTCTAGCGAGATCAGGCTCTGAGCGCGGTTCATCTCGATGACTTCGAGCACGCGCTCCTCGGTCGTGTTGAGCTTCTGAGCGATCACGGCAGCGGTGGGAGCACTACCGGTCTCGATACTGAGGAGCTCCATGGTGCGGAGCACGGCTGGCCTCAGTTCGTGCACGGCACGGGAGATTTTGAGGGCCGAGCCGTGATCCCTGAGATATCGCCTTATCTCGCCCATGATGGTCGGCATGGCGAAGGTGGCAAACTGGGCGCCAAAAGCAACATCATACCGCTCTATCGCTTTCACCAGTCCGATCATGCCGATTTGCACCAGGTCTTCGAGCGGTTCGCCGCGCCCCACAAACTTGCTGGCGACGTAGCGCACCAGGTTGTGATGCAAGCCGACCAGCTCATCGAGAATTTGTCTCGCGCCGGTGGCGTGAAACTCGGACAGGAGCTGCTTGGTCCTGACTTTGTCGTTCTGGGTCTTGGCCTTGGTGGTCATGGCGGTTCCCTTCCCTGGGGGCAGAGCCCGTTTCTTGTTGGTTCTCTTCCCCGCACGCCTCGCCACCCAAACATTCGGTCTCTACCGGCGGGCGCTCAAAGACCCCCGAGCTCGTGGTACAGCGACAGCACGTAGGTCACGTAGGCCTGCGTCTCCGCGTAGGGCGGGATGCCGTTGTACTGCTCCACGGCGCCCTCCCCGGCGTTGTACGAAGCAATGACCCGCTGCATGGCGTGATCGCTGTACTGCCAACGCCGCATCTGCTCGCTGAGATACTTGATGCACCCCTGCAGGTTCTGGTTCGGATCGTGAATGTCGAGCACCCCCAGCCGCACTGCCGTATCCGGCATGAGCTGGCCCAGCCCGATGGCGCCGACCTTCGACACCGCGTCCTTCTCGAAGGCCGACTCGGCGGCCACGATGGAGAGCACGAGGCGCGGATCCAGTCGATAGGGCCGACTGTAATGGAAGATGGCTGCAGCATAGTTGCCGGCGGTCTGCGGCGAAAGATGCGGGTTGAACTCCAGGATCCATTGGTACCACTGGCCGAGCTCCTGGATCTCCTGCTGCGTCACGACATCGGGGTTCCAGCCGATGCCCTTGCTGGTGTGTACCTTCATGGGGGCCACCACCAGCGCCTCCAGCACCGGGGCCGTGCCGATGGCGAGGAGCTTGCCCGTGACCCGTATCGATTGTCCGTTGGTCGGACGAAACCCGGCATGGAGGCCGTGCACCGTAATGCGATACGGTCCCACCTGCAGGACGAAGCTGTCGCCCTGGACGGCGGTCGCCATGCCGCGCCACTCCACTACGGCGCCGAGGGATCCGGGAGCGCTCTTCTCCACCTGATAGAGCGTGAGACCTCGCTTCAATCCATGCGTCGACAGCACGCGATCGGACGGGTCGGGCCAGGCCGACCCGCTCAACAACACCAGCAGGATGAAGAGGTTAGAAAGCGCCTTGCTTGACGCGTTGCGCCACGCCATTGATGATCTTGGCCCTGCTCTCCGGATTGCTCTTGGACATGTAGTACGGCGTCTCCAGATCCAACTCGTTTTCGTTGCGATCCATGACAATGACCAGGGAGAGCACGTCCCTTTCCTTGATTTCCATATCGTCCGGAACCAGTTGTCGAATGCGGGCGATGACGTCGGCCTTGAACTCTTCCTTGGCGGCCTGTTCGGCTTTGAGAGCCTCGTGTTCTTCCGCCTTCTCGGTAGCGGCCACCGCCGCGATGCCCAACACAGAGGCTTCCTTGTTGACCACGTATTCGGCCATGGCGGCCGTGATCGGGTTGACGGCGTCGGGCGCCGGCACCGGCGGCGCGGTGGCCAGCGGAGGAGGGGCCTTGAGCTCCTTCTGGGCGTGCGGGCCCACTGGCAGTTTGGCGTGCGGCCCGACCGGCAGGGGCATGTCGGTCATGGGGGGCGGCTCGGTCGGCTCCGCCTTCGGCGCCAAGGTCTGGTCGGCCAGCGTGATCTTCTTGACTTCGGAAGGCCGGTGAATCTTGACCGTGCGTTCCAACTGGCTCAGCACGGTGAGGATCTTGTCGGGCCCCACCATGGCCAGTTGCCCCCCATGGCCTTCCACGTTTTGGAGGTGCACGTTCATGATTTGCTTGAAGTCGGCACTTTCCGGTACCTGGAAAAGCGGGTACTCCTTCGGCCGGCGGAATTCGGGGTCCCGGTGGCTGGTGGTGTAGACCGCCGACCCGTCGGCGAAGAGTGAGAAGAACTCTACCCACACCTGGCGCTTACGCCCCTTGTTGGCGAACATGGCCATGCCGTAAACCTGTCCGTGGCGATGCATGACACGCCCATATTCACGGGGAATGACCGAGGTATGCACGCAGTCGCATACTTTGGAGTAGCCCTGGTCCTGCATGGTCTTCTCGAAGCCGTCCCAGTGGTTCTGCCGCACCGGATCGTACCAGAGCCCGCCCAGAGTGCCGGTGACCGGGTAATAGAGGGGCGACTTGGAGCGCAGGATGATCCACTGCCAGCCCGACAGGATCCACTCGAACAACCTGTCGATCCAGAGGGAATAGAACCCACCCAACACCATGGCGAAGCCGAGGAACTCCATGCTGTGGCGCATGCTCGGAGTAATCTTCTGGGCCTCGACGCGCTCCTCAGTCAGAATGAGACTGGTGTACCCTCGCTGGATGGGGTCCGGGTCGGGGAACAGTTGGATCTTGATGTCCTCGCCGTCCGCGGCCTGCGCGGGGGTATATTGGAAGATGAATTTGGTGCCGATGGTGGTCGGCTCCAGGGTCAGCAGGTTGGCGTAGTAATCGCGCACCACGTTGATGGGAATGGGACTGACCATGTGCCAGGCGTAGGAGCACCCTCGGTCGGTCTCCAGGGCCGCCGGCTCGTAGCCTCGGGCCAGAGCGGCGTTGCCTCTTTTCTGGCCGGCGTCCATCTTGGGCAGCGGAATAGGGTGAGGCGCGTTCTCCGGATCGAAGATGGGCGGAAACGTCCACCGGACATAGGCATTGTCGACGATGGGTACCAGTCCCCAGCCCTCGCCCGTCCACGCCTCGTCGCCTTCGATGCCGAACACGACTGGATTGATCCAGATGAGCAGCAGAGCCAGACCCGCATACCAGAATATTTTCCGGAACATCTCTCGACCCTGGAATTTCGGGATGGCCCGTCTCCCTATCCTTCAAATTATGCAGGGAAAGTGAGAACCGGCCTTTAACAAATCTCGGAGTCGGATTTGTGAAGGAGCATTGGGTGGCTG
>DASYBA010000724.1:0-7696 GCA_036501005.1 Candidatus Xenobia bacterium
AGCGCCGTATGGAATCGCCCTCCCGTCGAACCACCAGGGCGGCCTTGCAATGCGTCTTGTACCCGGCGATGCCGTAGATGACGTGCGCCCCCGTCGACTCCAGTCGCCGTGCCCACGCAATGTTGGCCTCCTCGTCAAAGCGGGCCCGCAGCTCCACCAAGGCGGCGACCTCCTTGCCGTTGCGAGCGGCGGTCAAAAGAGCGCGGGCGATGGACGAGTTGTGGCTCATCCGATATAACGTGATCTTGATGGCGAGCACGTCTGGATCGGCGGCGGCCATGGTGATAAACCGCACGACGTATTCGAAGTCTTGATACGGGTGGTACAGCAGGATGTCGCCGTTCCTGATGGCGGCAAAAGGATCGGCGGCGCCGTCGAAGGCCGTCACCGGCTGGGGCGGTATGGGGTGTTCCTTGAGCTGCGGCAGGTCGACCTGCGACCAGAGCTGCATCAAATCGGTGAGAGAGAGGAGGCCCTGGGCGGGAAACATGTCGAGGGGATCGAGTTCGAGCTCCTGGGTCAGACGGGCCAGCATGGCGGGTGACAGACTGGTCTCGTACTGCAGGCGCACGGCCGCGCCCAAGCGGCGGCGCCGCACCGCCTCTTCAATGGTCAGGAGGAGATCGTTCTGGTCGTCGCTGATGTCGATCTCGCCGTCGCGGGTCACCCGGATCGCACTACAGTGTCGGACGCGGCACCCGGGGTAGAGTTGCGATACGTGCAGGCGGATGACGGCTTCCAAAGGGACGAAGGCGTATTCCCCTTCGGCCGCCGGCACCCGGATGAAGCGCTGTACCACGGCTGCGGGAATATGGATGATGGCCGTATCGGCCATCGGCATGGCCCACTTCTCGATAGGCTCCAGTTCCGCAACCAGGCACAAGGTTCGGTTGGCCAGGTAGGGGAACGGGTGGCCTGGATCGATGGCCATGGGTGTGATGATGGGCAGGATGGTCTGCTCGAAATACTGCTGCAGATAAGACCGTTGAGCCGTGGTCAGCTCGGTGTCGTTGAGGATGAGAATTCGGCTCGCCCATAATTCCGGCAGTATCGAGTCAAAGATATGGTGCTGCATCGCCACCAGTTCGTGGGAGCGGCGGGAGATGGCTTCCAACACTTTTCTGGGGGTACGGCCGTCCGGCCCTGGCGTCTCCACGCCCGCATCAATCTGTCGCCAGATGCCGGCATATCGGACCATGAAGAATTCGTCGAAGTTGGAACTGAAGATGGCCAGGAACTTGAGACGCTCCAGCAGGGGCACGGTGGGATCCCTGGCTTCGTCCAGCACACGGGCATTGAACTCGAGCCAGCTTAGTTCCCGGTTGGTGAACCGCGGACCCTCGGGCGTTTCCAAAAGCGGGATCTGTGGCGGTTGCTCGGCGTCTAGCAGGGGGGGATTGGTCCGAGTGGGCTGGGGGACGGTTTCCATGGTGCTCCTCAGCCGGCCTGATACTGCATGACCGGCTCGGTCTTGTCCTTGCTACAGCTTGCCTTGACCCGAAACGTCGACAACCGGCCTCGGACCCAGAAGGGTTCCCGGCCGCCGTGCTGGTCTTGGAAGACCACCCGCGTGACGTCGTCGTCTTCCTGCACCTCGGCGACGGTCAGCGAGTCGAGCTGGACGTCGCCCGTGGCCTGGCGGTATAGCACCTCGGCGGCCTGCACGGCTTCTGCATAGCGGCTTCGGCCCCGGCAATGGTCCAGGTCGATACGCCCATCCGCATACCCCCGGGCCAGCTTCAGGGCACTGTCGGGATCGATCCGTCCGTACACGATGCCGTGCGGAAGGCAGACCAGGTTGGCCGCAAAGCGATGCCCGCCCGTGTGGGTGGTCTGCCAGACGTCCTGCCCGAACTCAGCCTGCAGGGCCTGGTACACCGGCACGCCCGCCTCGGCACAGCACCGATCCCGGCGGCCGTGGGTGCAGACCAGGTAGAGCCTGCGAGTCCACGGTGCGGCGCCGGAGGCCTGGCCGGAAAAGAGGGCAGGACCGGCCGACGATGCCAGGTCCTCCCAAGTGTCGAATTCATACCGATAGGCCTGAGCGGTGGCGCAATCGATGGCAAACACCGTCCGGCGATCCGTCCGAGTCTGTTTGATGAGGCCCACTCGGACGTGAGGAAGGGCCGCGGCCGCGGCCTCTACCGCTTGCTTCGTGGCGGCAGACAGGTCGCTTTCCTCCAGGGCCTGGGCCCCCCAGGCGCCGGCGTATTCAACCAGGAGCCATCGCTCCGCGTGCGGTGCCGTGCCCAGGAGCGACTCCTGGTGACCCAAGGACTGGACGCTACAGGTGGCGATGGCCATGCTGGCAACTTCGGTTCAGGGCCCAAGACATCCTCTGGATTGGGGGCGGCCTGGGTCGGGTATACATACGTCAGGATTATCGAATCCGAAGGAGGAAATTTTCAAATGCACAAAGATGAGATTATCGGCAAGGGCAAGGAAGAGCTTGGCAAGATGCAGGAAAAGATGGGCGAGGAGCTCGACTCACCCATGGACGTCGAAGCCGGCCAGGAAAAGCAGGTCGAAGGCAAGATGCAAAACATGAAGGGCCAGGTCAAGGACTTCCTGCACAAGAAGATCGACTGAGCTGGCGGAGTCGCTGGAGCTGCCGGCTGGGAAGCTGGCGGCCCAGCGCTGCCTCCATGACCCCCGAGGCCTGGGCCAGACGGTCCAGGTCTATTCCTGTATCGAATCCCATGCGCGTCAGGAGATAGACCAGGTCTTCCGTGGCCAGGTTGCCGCTGGCCCCCGGGGCGTAGGGACACCCTCCCAGGCCTCCGGCGCTGGCGTCAAAGGTGCGAATGCCCAGGTTCAGACCCGCCACGACGTTGGCCAGGGCGGTGCCATAGGTATCGTGGCAGTGCAAGGCGAGCCGTTGGGGAGGCACCGTTTCCAGCAAGTAGCCGACGGTGTTCTCGATGTCGTTGGGGGCTGCGGCCCCGATGGTATCGCCCAGCGAAACCTCGTCTACGCCCATGTCGAGCAGGGCCTGAGTCACTTCCAACACTCGCTCTTTCTTGACGTCGCCCTCATAGGGGCACACGAACACGGTCGAGACGTAGCCCCGCACCGACAGCCCGGCCTGGAGGGCCTGATGGACCACGGGTCGGTAGCCGTCGAGGGAGGCTTGGATGGACATGTTGATGTTCTTCTGGTTGAAGGTTTCCGACGCGGCGGTGAACACCGCGATGCGGCGGATGCCGCAGGCCAGGGCTCGCTCCAGCCCTTTCAGGTTGGGCACCAGGGCGCTCCAACGCACGCCGTCCAAGGTGGGCAAGGCCTTGATGACGTCTTCCGAGCCGGCCATCTGCGGCACCCACTTGGGATGCACGAAGGCGCCCACCTCGATATCCCGCTCACCCGCCGCCGCAAGGGCGTTGATGAAGGCGACCTTCTGCTCGACGCCCACCGTGGTGGCTTCGTTCTGCAGGCCGTCTCGCGGCCCCACCTCCACAAGGCGGATCATGCCTCGAGCCGCACCAGCGGGGCCCGAGCGTCCACCAGTTGTCCGGGCCGGCATCGAATCTCGGCCACCGTTCCGTCGCCCGGGGCCTCGACCGTCAACTCCATTTTCATGGACTCCATCACCACCAGGGGTTGGCTGCGTCGAACGCTATCGCCTGGCGCCACCAGGACGCGCACGATCGTGCCCGGCATGGGCGCCAGCACGATTCCGACCGGCCCGTCCGTCGTGACGCCCTCCTCGGGAATCAGGGTCACCCGGGCCGTGCGGCCGCGCACCCACACCTGGGCCTCCGGGCCTTGACGGGTCACCTGGTAGGGCACGACGCGGCCGTCCACCAGCAGGTAACCCGGTCGGATGACGGCGGTCGTTCCGCCCACCCGCGTCAGGTGTTGTCCGTCGGTGTCCATCTCCAGCCGGATGGTCTCTCCACCGACCTCCAGTTGCAACCGGCGTCGGCTCACGTGTTCCGCCACCCGCCGGCCCACTCGAAGGGACCGCCAGCCGAAGGGACCTCCACGGCCCGGGCCGCCCCGCCGGTGGAGAAGGCCAGCGCGGCCACCAGGAGGGTGTCGTCGTCAGGACCGGGGGGCGTCTTCAAAAGATCCGGGTGGGTGTCGATAAATTGCGTGTGCAGTCGTCCGGCGATGAAATCGGGTTCGTCCATGAGGCGGCGCAGAAACGGAATGTTGTGGGAGACACCCAGCACGACATATTGATCGAGCGCCCAGCGCATGCGCTCCAGCGCGACCGATCGGTCGGGCCCCCAGACGCTGAGCTTGGCAATCATCGGGTCGTAATGGACCCCGATGTCGCTGCCTTTTTCGATACCCGTGTCGACCCGTACCCAGGGGGCCTGGGGGGGACGGTAGCATTGGACGGTTCCCGTCGAGGGCAAGAACGACCTGGCGGGCTCTTCGGCATATATCCGACATTCCAGGGCATGGCCGCGAGGCGTGGGGTTGTCGAAGGGCAGAGGCTCGCCCTGGGCGACCCTGATCTGGGCCCGCACCAGGTCCTCCGCCAGGACCCACTCGGTGATGGGATGCTCGACCTGGAGCCGGGTGTTGACTTCGAGAAAGTAGAACGACCCGTCTGCGTCCACGATAAATTCCACCGTACCGGCGTTGGTGTATCGAACCGCCTGCCCGGCCTTGACGGCGGCCTCGGCCATGCGGGCACGCAACCCGGGGGTCAGGGCCGGCGACGGGGTCTCTTCCACCACTTTTTGATGACGGCGTTGTATGGAACACTCGCGCTCGTGGAGGTCGATGACCCGACCCTGGTCGTCGCCGAAGATCTGGAACTCGATGTGGCGAGGGTGTTCGATATACTTCTCGACAAAGACCTGGCCGTTGCCGAAGGCCTTCTCCGCTTCTCGGGACGCGGCGGCCAGGGCGTCGGCGAGGTGTCTGGGATCGTCGACTCGACGCATGCCTTTTCCGCCCCCACCGGCGGCTGCTTTGACGAGGAGCGGATAGCCTAAAGTATCGAAATTGACGGCATCGGACGGCAGTGAAGGCACGACCGGTACGCCGGCGGCCCGCATGATTTCCTTCGAACGCACCTTGTCGCCCAACAACTCGATGACCTCGGGGGCGGGGCCGATGAACGTCAAGCCCGCGTCCCGACAAGCCCGGGCGAAGGCGGCGTTTTCGCTGAGAAAGCCGTATCCGGGATGGACGGCGTCTGCCCCGAACCGGCGGGCCGCCTCCAACAGGCGATCGACGCGCAGGTAGGTGTCAGCGGCGGAGACGCCCTCCAGGTGGAAGGCCTCGGCGGCCAGGGCGACGTGGGGAGCATCGCGGTCTGCATCGGAGTACACGGCCACCGTGCCGATGCCCATGGGCTGGAGGGTTTGCATGATGCGAACGGCAATCTCGCCCCGGTTGGCGATGAGAACCTTGCGAATCACACCCATGCCGGTCGACGCTTTTCCAGGAAAGCCCGCATGCCTTCCTGGCCCTCGGCCGACACGCGGCGCTCGGCGATGCGGCGGGCCGTGACCGTAGCGGCCCGATCCCAGTCGTAGCCATCCACCTCGGAGATGAGGACCTTGGCGGCGGCGACGGCCTGCGGACCATTCTGTCGCAGGGCGTCGGTCCACTGGTCGATGATGACGTCCAGGTCTTCGACGCTCTCGGCCACCTCGTGCAGGAGCCCGATGCGGTGCGCCTCGGCGGCGCTGAAGCGCTCCCCGGTGAGGAAGTAGCGGCGGGCGGGTCCGGCGCCGATCTTCTCGAGCACGTAGGGGGCGATGACCGCCGGGATGATGCCGAGCTTGACTTCGCTGAGGGCAAAGGTGGCGGCCGACAAGGCGACGGCCATGTCGGCGGCGGCGACCAGCCCGACCCCACCCCCCAAGGCTGCGCCGTGTACGCGAGCCACGACCGGGTAAGGGCAATGGCGGATGGCCGCCAGCATGGCCCCGAGGCGGCGGGCGTCGGCTTCGTTTTCTTCCTGGGTCCAGTCGACCATCTGGCGCATCCAGTTCAGATCGGCCCCGGCGCAAAAGGAGCGGCCTTCGGCGCGCAGCACGACGGCCACCAGCGCCTGTTCGCCCAGGCGGGTGAACGTCTCGGTGAGCTGCCGGATGAAGTCGTCGTTGAACGCGTTGTGTACGTCAGGGCGGTCGAGGGTGACGGTCGCCAAGCGGTCTTCGATGGTCGTTCGAACCCAGGTATTCACGCAGTTGCTGCTTCTTCGCCCCGTTCTGCGAACCTTTTTCACGCAGGAGGGTGGGCGGCGGGATCGAACCCCTGCGGCCGGAGGATGAGGTAGAGCATGACGGTGATGACCGAGGCTGCCGCAGGGCTGAAGACCTGGTTCGAACAGGGCCACCAGGCCTCGCTGGCCGGCAAGAGCGCACTGGCCGTCGAGGCCTGGCTGCGCTGCTGGGAAGTGTTCCTCCATCGACTGCCGGCCGGGCGCAGTTCCATCGAAGCCGCCCAGGTCGCCTGCCCGGAGCTTGAGGAGCCGCTGCTGGACTGGCTGCGCGACGTCGACGAGGACCTGGCCGAGGCTGGCATCCGAGGGGCTGCCTGGCGGGAGCGCCGGCTGGCCTTCTGCCAGGAGGTGCTGGAGCGGTTGGAGCTGGACGACGAGCGGCTCGATTTCTTATGCTCCCAGGCGGCGAGCCTGTGGGATCTCAAGCGTCGGGATGCCGCCGAGCAGCTCTTTGAAGAGACCGCCAGGGCGTGGCCGGAGGTGGCGGGCGCCTTTGTGCGATGGGGCGACTGCTGGGCATTCGATCGACCGCCGGACTTCGAGCGGGCGGAGGCCATCTATCGCCGTGGGCTGGAGCCCCCGGAGCAGTGCGATCTGCGCACCATCAAGCATCGTCTCGCCATGCTGGAGCGCTTGCGGGAGTCCGCGGACGAGAAAGCCGCCAAGAAGAAGCGCAAGGCCTGATGCCCCTTTTCGAGACTGTTTTTGATCAGGCGTGGCAAAGGGTGGGCGTCCGGCCCAGAGTGCTGGACGGCGAGGAGTGCTTTTCTCGCTTACGGGCCATCTGCCACGTCTGCAACGCCAGTCGGCTGGATTACGAGACCGAAGTCCAGATCAAGGGCGAGGCTCTCACGAAGTGGTGGGCGACGGTGCCGGTGCAGGCGCCGCTCGAGCCGCTGGTGCCGTCGCCCAAAGGCCGCAACTATCGGGTGGTGAGCAAGCGGCGAGCGTTCGCCTTTCAAAACAAGGTGCGCCTGGGCCTCATCGACGTCGATCGGCGGCGGCCGTTCGAGGTGGAGGCGTGTGCGATAGAGCCGGCGGAGCACGCGGTCATCTATCGAGTGCTGGGCGAGCTTTTGAACCAGCCGTTCGCGAAGCCCCTGGCCAACGTGCTGCAATTGGCCATCGTAAAGGGCAACTACGAGGAGTTCGCCGTCATCTTGAACGTCAAGCGAGCGCAGGACGCAGAGCGGGACGCCGCCACCACCGTATCGAAAGCGCTGACGAAAAAAGTGAAGTCGGTCAACGGGTTCTTCCTGTTCGAAGGTGACGACGAAAAGTACTACATGGAGGCGAAGGGCAACGTCCGCTCGGCGCTGCACCGCATCTGGGGCAAGAACGAACTGTTCATGCGGGTCATGGAGCGGCCGTTCCTGTTTCACCCGGCATCTTTCACCCAGGTCAATCCGGGCATCGCCGAGCAGATGGTCATGGAGATGGCCGCGTCCCTGCCTCTCAAGCCGGAGGGCCAGCTTTTCGATCTGTATTGCGGCTACGGCTTGT
>DASYBA010000725.1:0-4489 GCA_036501005.1 Candidatus Xenobia bacterium
TCGCTTGATGACGGTCAGTTGCGACTTGGCGAGCAGTTCCTGCATACGGGCGTTGACGATCATGATCTCGATCACCGCAATTCGCCCTACGCCGTCCTTGCGAGGCACGAGGCGCTGACAGATGACGGCTCGGGTGTTGAGGGAGAGCTGACCGATGATTTGCTCGTGGATCTCCGATGGGAAGAACCCCAGAATACGCTCGATGGCCTGGATGACGTTGTTGGAGTGCAGGGTGGTCAGTACCAGGTGGCCGGTTTCGGCGAAATACACGGCCGCCCGCACCGATTCGACGTCTCGCATTTCGCCCACCAGCAGCACGTCGGGCGCTTGTCGCACGGCGCTCTCCAGGGCGTCGGCGAAGCTCAAGGTGTCGCTACCCACCTCCCGCTGGCTGATGATGCAGCGGATGTCGCCATGCAGGTATTCGACGGGGTCTTCGATGGTGATGATGTGACCGGTGGTGTTTTCGTTGCGATATTTGACCATGCCGGCCAGCGTCGTAGATTTACCGCTACCGGTGGGGCCGCACACGATCACCAGGCCTCGTTTGAGCATGGCCAGTTGCTTGGCCACCGGCGGAATGCGCAGGGCATCCAGGTCGAGGATGTCCTCCCGCACTTTGCGGAGCACCATGGCAATGCTTTGTCGCTGCAGGTAGATGTTGGCCCTGAAGCGGCCGATTTCTGGGATGTAGTAGACCAGGTTGGCTTCCGGCTTGTTCTGGAACTGGTCTCTCATGTGGGGCGGCATGATCTCGTAGGCCATGGTCTCCGTGATCGTTTCCGTCAACGGCTCCATGTCGATGGCCACCAGCTCGCCTTCCACCCTCAGGTGAGGCGGAATGCCCGACCGGATATAGACGTCCGAGGCGTCTTCTCTGACCGCCGCCCGCAAGATACGGTGCAACAGGTCCCGGTATTGATCATCCATGGGGTAAGGGCCTCCTTGAAGTCGAAACGATCAACGCGTCTAATTCTCTGCCGGGCTGTGCCCCTCCTGGCCTTCGGGGCTGGAGAACAGCCTGGGCTCGGTGCCTTCCCGGAGCCGGATGAGGTTCTTGCGGTGCTTGTAGAAGGCCAGGCCCGACGCCATCAGGGCAAATGCCATATACACCAGCAGGGCTTGCCGCTCTTCCGGCGTGCCTCGGGGCACGAGCCGGAACATGGCCAGGGGCAAGGTGACGGCGCCGCACAGGGAGGCCAGCGAAGCGTATCGCGTCATGGCCATGACGAGGGCCCAGACCGCGAAGCAGATGAGGGCCACCTTGAAGTTGAGCGCGATGACGACGCCCAGCGTGGTGGCAATGCCCTTGCCGCCCTTGAACCCGAGAAAAATGGAATTGTTGTGGCCGAGGATGGCGACCATGCCGAGACCGACCTGCCAGAGGGCCGCCGCCAACGGATCGCCGTGCACCGCGTACGGCCCGCGCTGGACCAGGAGAACCGGCAGGAGCCCCTTGAGCAGATCGCCGACCAGGACCACCGCTCCCCCGACCGGCCCCAGGTGCCGGTAGGCGTTGGCCGCCCCGATGTTGCCCGATCCCACCTCCCGCAGGTCGATCTTCCGCCACGTCTTGCCCAGCACCAGGCCGGTCGGAAAGGAGCCCAGCAGGTACGCGAGGGGGATCAGGATGGCTCTCATTTCTTGCGCATCTCCAGGATGACCGGGGTGGCCTTGAAGCCGAACGCCTCGCGGAGCCGATTCTCCAGGTACCGTCGGTACGAAAAGTGCATGAGGGTGAGACTGTTGACCCGTAGGCAGATCACTGGCGGCCTTACCTTTTCCTGGAAGGCGTAGAACACCTTCAGTTGCTTGCCCTTGTAGGTGGGCGGCGGGCGCTGCGCCATGATGTCCTGGATGTAGCGGTTCAATTTGGGCGTATCGATTCGGTGGGTGTACTGCGACCAGGCGTCCTTGACGGTAGGGAACAGCGTTTCGGTGCCCCACTCTTCCTTCGTCGAAATGAATACGACCGGTGCCCAGGCGAGAAAGTCGAACTCGGCCGCGACCTTCTGTCGAAACTCCTCTTCCTTGGGGCCTCCCAGCCCCTTCTTGCCGACCAGGTCCCACTTGTTGACGATGATGATGCAGGCTTTGCGTTCCTTGTGGATCTCGCCGGCCACCCGGGCGTCCTGGGCCGAGATGCCCTCGTGGCCGTCCAGCATCAGCAGGGCCACGTCGCACCGCCGCAGGGCCCGGATAGACCGGACGTTGCTGTAGAACTCCACCCCCTCGTCGACCCGGGCGGGCCGCCGCAGGCCGGCCGTATCGATGACGATGTAGCGTTGATCCTCCACCAGGAGGGGCGTATCAAGTGAGTCCCGGGTCGTGCCCGGGGCATCGTCGACGATGCTGCGGGAATCGCCGACAATGAGGTTGGTGAGTGACGACTTGCCGACGTTGGGACGGCCCACGATGGCGACCCGGATCGAGCCTTCCCAGCCTTCGTGCACGGCCTCCTCGGGATCGTAGACGTCGCTTTCCGGGACCTCCTCTTTTTGCACGGGCTTCAGCTCGTTGAGCCGGCCGACCACCTCGTCCAGGATCTCTCCGGTGCCCAGGCCGTGGAGGGCCGAGACGGGCCACGGGTCGCCCAGGCCGAGACGATAGAACTCGCCCATCTCCGCTTCCCGGGTCACATTGTCCACCTTGTTGGCCACCAGCATGAAGGAGCGCTTGCTCTGTCGAATGATGCTCGCCACGTCGTCGTCGTGGGGCATGATGCCGCAGGTGACGTCGACCACGAACAGCACGACGTCGGCTTCTTCAATGGCGCGGCGCGCCTGGGTGAGAATGGCGGCGGTCATCTTGTCTTCGTCGTCGGGCACCATGCCGCCCGTATCGACCAGCGTGAAGATGCGGCCGTTCCACTCGCATTCGCCATACACTCGATCCCGGGTCACGCCCGGCTCGGCTTCGACAATCGATTGCTGCGTGTGGGTGAGGCGGTTGAAGAGGGCTGACTTGCCGACGTTGGGACGCCCGACGATGGCGACGACGCCCACCGGCCGGTCGAGTTCACCGACCAGGGGCGCGCGGGCTTTCGCTTTCGTCGTCATACCGCCGCCCACTTCAAATCTCGGGCTGTGGAGGTCTTCTTTTCGGGGACGCCCAGAGCGGCCGCAATGAGCGCCGAGGCCCTGACCGGAACAGGTTGGACCGGAATCCGAACCTGCGCCCGCATGGCGTCCAGGGTGGTGTCGTCTAGAAACACTTTTCCGTCTTTCAGGCAGATGTCGGGAATGAGGGCCAGGTCCGCGTCGCGGGTCTCGAGAGCGTGGGTCAGATCGACTCCGCCCAGCAGGCCCGCCACCGTCACGGTATGGCCCAGCCAGTCATTCTGCACGGCGATGACTTCGTTGTGGAGATTTTCGATACGGTTCAGTCGCTCGATCAGCGGCTGGAGGATGCGCGCGGCGAGGACGCCCGTGGCAATGACGATTTTTCGCGGGTGGGCCAGCCGGGTCGGCAGCGTGCGCTGCCGCCGGTTGAACTCGGTGGTGAGCAGGCGGGCCATGCCCACACCGTTTTCCAACTGGGGAAAGTCGCGATAGTGCTGGTAGCTCGGGAACGGCTGGTTCGCCAACAGGTAGAACTCGTCGGAGAGGAAGACGTAGGGCGTTCCCCGTTCGGCTTCGAAGCGCGTCTGCCACCGCTTGACCTGGGCGATGATGGCGCGGGACAGGGCGGGCGTGACGGTGCTGAGCGGCGCCAGGCGGTCACGCCAGCGGGTCAGTCCGACGGGCACGACACCGATGCTGAGGGTGTCGGGCAGTTCGGCGAGTTCTCTGATGGAGCGGTCCAGCTCCTCGCCGTCGTTGATGCCCGGCGTCACCACGAGCTGGGTGTGGTACTGAATGCCCCACGAGCTCAAGGTGCGAAGCTGGTCGAGAATCTGCCCAGACCGCGGGTTCTTGAGGATGCGACGGCGCACTTCCGGGTTGGTGGCGTGGACGGACACGTACATGGGGGTCATGCGATACTCGCGGATCTTGCGCCAGTCGTTGTCGTCCAGGTTGGTCAGGGTGACGAAGTTGGCGTACAGAAACGAGAGCCGGTAGTCGTCGTCCTTGACGTAGAGGGTCGGGCGGAAGCCCTTCGGCATCTGGTCGAGAAAACAGAAGTCGCACTTGCAGCGGCAGTTGCGAATGCCGTCGACCAGCTCTTCTTCGAGCTCCAGGCCGAAAGGCTCGGCGTCGTCCACCCGGCGTACGGGAATGCGCCACTGCAGGCCCTGGCGGGAGACGTCCATATCGAAGCGGGGCGCGGCCGAGAGGTAGAGAAAGTCGAGCACGTCCTGGATGGGGCGGTTGTTGATCCGCTCCACGACGTCGCCCGGCTTGAGCCCCACCCGGGCGCCCAGACTGTCGGCCTGGACCGATTTGACGATAGCACCGGAAACCATGGAAACTCCTGGCTTCTGACTCGCCCCCCCTGGCTCCTCTGCGTGGGCCCCGTGGCATGCCGTCGCATGGACGTGACTTGCAAG
>DASYBA010000726.1:0-2580 GCA_036501005.1 Candidatus Xenobia bacterium
GCATGGACATTCGCATTGCCATCGACGATTTCGGCACCGGGTATTCGTCGCTGGGGTGTCTCAAACGGTTCCCCATCACCGCGGTGAAGCTTGACCGCTCCTTTCTGCAGGGGCTGCGGGCGGGGTCGGTGGAATCCGTCATCATTCGCTCCATCATCACCATGGTGCATGAGTTGGGGCTGGAAGCCGTAGGTGAAGGGGTGGAGACAAGAGAGGAGCTCGACTTCCTGGTGCACGAGGGGTGCGATCACATGCAGGGGTATCTGTACAGCCGCCCGGTGCCAGCCGAAGCGATGACGGCCTTGCTGCAGCGCACCGACGTGCCATGGCCGGGGACGATTTGATGCTCGACGAGATGCCCTCGCCCCCCTCGGTCGTGCTGATCCCGGCCGTGGTGCTCCTGATCGACGATCAGCTCATCGTCGCGGAGGCCATCAAACGCATGGTGGGCGGGCAGGCCGGCATCCACGTGGAGTGGTGCTCGGACCCCCGCCAGGCCGTGGACATGGCGGGTCGGGTGCAGCCCACGGTCATCCTGTTGGACCTGGTGATGCCACAGATCGACGGCATGGCCATGCTGCGAACCTTCAAGTCTCATGCGCAGTTTCGAGGCATCCCGGTCGTCATGCTCTCGACCAAGGAGGACCCGCAGGGCAAGGCCGCCGCCTTCGAGGCGGGGGCCTCCGACTACCTGGTCAAACTCCCGGCCGGTGCAGAACTCGCCGCCCGTATTCGCTACCATTCCTCCGCCTATCGCTACCAACAAGAACGCGATACCGCCATCAAGGCCCTCAAACAGAGCCAGGAACAGCTCATGGACCTGAACCGTGAGTTGAAGGTGGAGCGAGACAAAGCGGAGGAAGCGACCCGCGCCAAGTCGGCTTTCCTGGCCAACATGAGCCACGAGATCCGGACCCCCATGAACGGCATCATCGGCCTGACGCGCCTCGCTCTCAGCACCGAATTGACCGCCCGCCAGCGCGAGTACCTGCGGGGCGTGTGGACCTCGGCCGACAACCTCCTGAGCATCATCAACGAGATCCTGGACTTTTCCAAGATCGAGGCGGGGGCGCTGGAGTTTGCTCCGGTGCCTTTCGACCTGCGCGCCTGCATTGACGACGCCGTCCGGCCGCTCGCCCTGCGGGCCCACGAGCAAGGCATCGAGCTAGCCTACGACGTGCCCAGCTCGGTGCCCGACATGCTGGTGAGCGATCCGGTGCGGGTGCGCCAGGTGGTCACCAACCTGGTCGGCAACGCGCTCAAGTTCACCCACAAAGGCGAAGTGGTGGTGCGGGTCGACGTGGCGGAGGAGACGCCGGACGGGCTGGTGCTCCACTTCCAGGTGCGCGACACCGGCATCGGCATCCCGCCGGACAAGCAACAGGTCATCTTCCAGGCCTTCTCGCAAGCCGACGATTCCACCACCCGCAATTACGGAGGCACCGGTCTGGGCCTGACCATCTCCATGCGCCTGGTCGAGATGATGGGGGGGCGCATCTGGGTCGAAAGCGAGATGGACAAGGGCAGCATCTTTCACTTTACCGGTCGGTTCGGGTTCGTGCCCGCGTCGGAACGGCCCGCGGCCCGCAAGTCGATGAAGCACTTGTCCGGGGTGCCCGTCCTGGTGGTCGACGACAATGCCACCAACCGCCGCATTCTCGAACACATCCTGTTGTCCTGGAACATGCGCCCCACCGTGGTGGAGTCTGGCTCGGCCGCCGTGCAGGCGATGGAAAGCGGGGCCTTCGACCTGGTAGTGACCGACAACCGCATGCCGGGCATGGACGGCTTCACGCTCTCCGACCGCATCCGCCAGACCCCGTCGTATGGCAACCCGGCCATCATCATGCTGACCTCCACCGATCTGCTGGGCGACACCCAGCGTTCACGCAGTATTGGCATCGACGCGTACATGACCAAGCCCGTCAATCAGTCCGAGCTGTACAACCGCATCGTGGCGTGCCTGGGGGTGAGCACGGGCAGCGCGGCGGAACGGCCCTCGCCACCCGCCCCGCAGAAGCCCCCCGGAACACGCAGCCTGCGCATCCTGGTGGCCGAAGACAACCCCATCAACCAGACGATTGCCACGGCCATCCTGGAAGAGTGGCACCACGACGTCACCATCGCCCATGATGGCCAGGAAGCGGTAGGCCTGGTGCGGGCCGGCGGGTTCGACCTGGTGCTCATGGACGTGCAGATGCCTCGCATGGACGGGTTTCAGGCGACCGGGCAGATTCGACAGGAGGAAGCCCAGAGCGGTCGACCTCACGTGCCCATCATCGCTCTCACCGCGCACGCGCTCAAGGAAGACCGGGAGCGGTGCCTCGCTGCCGGCATGGACGGCTACGTGTCCAAGCCGCTGGAAGAAACCGAGCTGGCCGCCGAGATAGAACGACTGACGGCGGCCGTGCCGCCGCCTTCGCAACCCCCGATCGACGAAGCCGAGCTGGAGCGCCGGTTGGGGGCCAATCGCGGTCTATTGAAACGCATCGCCACGCAGTTCCTGTCGCTCTGCCCGGGGCAACTCAACGACCTCCGCAGCGCCGTCGAACACGGCGATCTCGACAAGGTGCAGCACGC
>DASYBA010000727.1:0-23491 GCA_036501005.1 Candidatus Xenobia bacterium
AAGCTCCTGCGCTAATGCAGACGCCGCTCGCTATTTAGGAGCCTGGCCGAAAACCCCCTGGAGCTGAGGCCAGGCGACGTGCGCTCAGCTTGGTCGACGGAGTTCGGCACTCGAGCGCGGGGTTGCCAACAGGGTTTCAGCCGAACTCCTAGCGGGCGCTGAACGAGTAGCGCTCGGTCAACTGTTTCAATTGCTGCCCCATGTCGTGCAGGTTCTGCGCGGCCTGCTGCATCTGTCTCGTGCTTTCGGCCGTCTGCAGACTGCTCTCCTTGATCCCGTTCATGGCGGTCACGACCTGGTCGATGCCCATCAACTGCTGCTGCAAGGACATGGAGATCTGACCGGCCGCCTGGGCGGCCTCCACCACTCGCACCGCCAGGGTCTTGATCGACTCGCCAGCCTCCTGTGACTGCTTGACACCGGAGTCGGCCGCCTTGGTGCCCGCCTCGGCTGCCCCGACGGCCCCGGTGGTCGCCTTGTGAATGTCGTGCAGGATGGACCGCACCTGCTTGGTCGACTGCTTGGAGCGCTCCGCCAGGTGACGCACTTCCTGGGCTACCACCGCAAACCCCCGGCCTTGCTCGCCAGCTTTGGCCGCTTCGATGGAAGCGTTGACTGACAGCAGGTTGGACTGCTCGGCCAGTTCGTTGACGGAGGCGATGATCTCGCCGATGGCCTGCGTCTGTTCGCTGAGGTGCACGATGCTCTCGGCCACCGATTCCACCTGGCCCTTGATGCGATCCATCTCCTGCAGGGTCAAGTCCGTGGCCTGGCGCCCTGCCCGAGACACCTCGGCCGCTTGCGACGCCGTCTGCGCCACCTGCTGGGCCCGGGAGCTCGACTGATGGCTGGTGACCCGCACCTCTTCCACCGTCGTGGTGGCCTGGTTTACCGAGGTCGACACCTGGGCCGCCATGACGGCCAGTTGAGACGAGATCTGAATGATGTCGCCGGTGGCCCGGTTGACGGTTGCGACCAACCGATCAATGCTGGAGAGAATCTCCCGTAGGTTGGCCACCATGGTGCGCATGGCCCGCTGCAACGTGCCGAACTCATCCATACGGCCTTCTTCGGGCACGACCACCGCGACGTTGCCGCTGGCCACCGCGTTGGCAATCATCACGGTGCTGAGCAGGGGACTGGTAATGTCCCGGATGAGGAAAAAGCCCACTATGCCGGCCAGCGCCATTACCACCAGGGCAAGGAGATAGCTGCGATGGGTCTGGGCATCGCTGGATTCGATACGCGTCTGCAGCAGGCTCTCCTCCACCGGAATCAAGGCCTGGGTCCAGGTATCGAGGGCGGCCAACGCCTTCAGAGTGGCGGACACCGCTTCACCTTGCCCCACCTTGCCACTGCCAATGGCCTGCGGTACGAAGCCGCCAAAGTCGCGGGCCGCGCCCACGCCCTCCTGGTAGATCCCTTTCAGCTTGTCGTCGAGGGCAGGGGCGGCTTTCTCCGCGCGAGGCCCGTCGGCCGACCCGACCGCATTGAGCGAATGGCCGATGACGGCGATCATCCGCTGCAGCTCGTCTCGGGCGTCGGCACCCAGCGGCTGGCCGGAGTGGCCCCAGTGCGTCAGGATTTCTCCAGACCGCCCGATGTCCTGGGTGACCTCGGGAATCTGCACCATGAAGGCGTCTTTTGTATACGAGGTAGGGATGTCGGAATCCAGGAACAGGGCCGACTGGTCGCCCGCGTTCGATATGAATTCCAGCAACTGCCGAGTCACGGCGGTAAAGTTCTGGACGCTCTCCTCGTAGCTCTTGGCCGGGGTGTTCTTTTCCAGTTCCTCGACGCTCTTGTGAATGGCGTCCAGCTTGCCTTCGGTCACCGCTTTGGCCTGGTCACTGGCTGCGTTCAGGTCCGCCAGCAGCTTGCCCACCATCTGTTGGCTGTCGTTGAGGGCTGCCGCCTGGTCGGTGGCCCCCATGATGACGGCGGCGGCCAGCACCCGTTGTTGCTGAACGGCGTTCAAGAGGCGCACGGCGGCTTCGACGATGTGGCACCCGGCCAGTTCCCGACTGGCGACTTGCACGTTGTTTCGATTCTGGGTGTAGGTGGTCCAAATGTACAAGACCGGGAGAAGCAGGAGAGGCAGGCCGGCCAGCACCAGCTTCTGCCACACCTTGAGATGCCGAATGATCATCTGGCCTCCGAGCGCCCGCTGTCAGGATGTCAACCCGCTTCTTACGGCAATGTCACATTCATGTCCTGCTGAGGCGGCCAGCATTGATATTCGATAGACTAGACTTTCCGCATGAGATCGGGCAACTGTTGCATATAGGCAAACAGTCGCAGCTCTTCTTTGTGCGGCCGGTTCTCGTCTCCCGAGATGAACGAACGGGAAGGCGCCGGTCGAGTGATGCGGGCCCGCCCGGCGACCATGCAGCGGTCTCCCACGCTCACCCCGTTCTGTAGCCATACCTGCCCCGCCACCATGCACTGGCTTCCGACCTTGCTATCGTCTGCATAAGCGCTGTACGACACCAGGATGGTGTGCGCGCCGACGGCCACCCCGCTTCCCAGCGTCACCATGTTGTCGATCTTCGTGCCCATCCCGATATGCGTAAGGGGCCCCAAACTGCAGCGAGCCCCTATTTCGACATCGGCCTCCAGCACCACCCCATCGCCGAGAACCGCCCAGGGATGGATAATAACCCCCTGGTGCAGCCGGCAGCCCGCCCCCAGCACGGCTCGAGGATAGACGATGACCGACGCTTCCAACTCGGCCTGGGCGGCCACCTGGACATGCCCCACCAGCCAGCACCCTGCGCCGACCACCACGCCCTCGGCGAGGGCACAGAAGGGACCGACGACCGCTGTCGGATGGACCTTGACCCCGGGCCCCACTACCGCCGTCGGATGGATGCCAGGGGCGGGTCGAGGTCGGGGATGGAAGACGTCGAGCAAAGCCGCCCACGCCAGCCGGGGCCGCCGTACCACGATGGACGGTTTGCCCTCTACCGCCACCCCAGGGGGCACCAGCAACGCACCGGCGCCGCTCAGCCGCGCCCGTTCCACCATCTTGGCATCTTCGATGAAGGTGACGTCGGACGGCAGTGCCTCGTCCAATCCCTTCACGCCCAAGATGGGCAGGTCGGCGGGCCCTTGCAGCTCACCGCCCACCCGTTCCGCGACTTCCGCCAGTTTCATAACCGCCACCCATTCGAGTGCCCCCGGCAATCTCCTAGGATCCCCCCGAGCACACCGCCAGTTCTGGGGGCCCCCAGCGAAGCGAGGGGGGCAAAGCCGTCGAGGTGGACGCCAGCTAGTAGCGCGAAGCAGATGCCGCAGGACTACCCCAAGCTGCCCGCCGGGGGGGCCCCCAGTGAGCGAAGCGAACGTTTGGGGGGTGGAGCCCGATCAGGCAGGACGGGATTGCAGGGTTTGGGCTACCTGCACCTGGTTTCGGCCCCGTCGCTTGGACTCGTAGAGGGCCGCGTCGGCCGCCTTCACCAGGTCCTCTTTGCGGGCCGCATCCGTCGGATAGCAGGCCAGTCCGATGCTCGACGTCACCTTCACCTTGTGCTTGCCCAGCCGCAGCTCGAAGGCTTCGCGAATGCGTTCGGCGATCTTGCGGGCGCCGTCCTTGTCGGTCTCTTTCAAGATCATGGTGAATTCGTCGCCGCCGTATCGACAGACCAGGTCGCTATCCCGGCAAGAGTCCTTGAGCAGGCTGGCGATCTCCCGGAGCAGCGAGTCGCCCTGCGGGTGCCCCAGCGTGTCGTTGAACTTCTTGAAGTGGTCGGTGTCGACCATGATGAGGCAGAGGGGTTTGTGCGTTCGCTCCGACCACTTGACCTCTTCGATAAGCCGCTCCTGGAAGTAGCGGTGCGTGTACAGGCCGGTGACGCCATCGGTGATGGCCTGTTCCTTCATTTTCTCGTAGAGCGTCGCTTTTTCCAGGGCGATGGCCACCTGCAACGACAGCATTTCGAACAGGTTCTGGTCGTACAGCGTGAATTTCTCCGGCTCTCCGTCGCCCAGATAGAGGAGCGCCGACGTCTCGCCGCTCGAGTCGGATCGCAGCGGCGCCAGCATGATGGAGCGCTCGTTCACCAGGACGTCGTTGGAGAGCTCCTCGTTGCGGTGGGATTCGGCGTTGCGGGCGTCCAGGATGAGCAGGGGGCTGCGCAGCGACGCCGAGTAGTCCAGCAGGCCTTCGCCCGGCGTCGAACTGTAGGAACGGAGATAGGCGTCGTATGGGCTGACGCAGTCGGCCACCACCCACACGCCTTCGCCAGCCCGCTGGCGCACGAACATGATGGAGGAGCGACACTGGAAGATGTCGCTCAGTTTTTGCACGCAGGCGTGCATCGTCCCCTTGAGGTCCACGGCTTCCGACAGCTCGTCGCTGAGGGCCTTGAGGTCCTCCTGCTGTCGCAACTGCAGCTCGCGCTGGGCGTTGGCCCGCTCCAAGGCCCGGTTCTTTTCTTCCTGCTCCTCGAAAAGCTGGGCCGACTTGATGGCGATGGCGGCGGGGCTGGCCAGCATCTCCAAAAGGTGCACGTGATCCGAGTTGTAGGTGCCCGCCCGCAGGGTGCCCACGTAGATGACGCCGATGATCTCGTTCTTCACCACCATGGGCACGCACATCACCGACGACTCGTCCCGGAAAATGCGGGTGCTGTGGTCGCCGCTCATGGAGAACTGCAGGAGGGGCTTGCGGCTCTGCACCACCAGGCTGACCATGGCCTCCTCAAGCTGCAAGAGCGGAGACATCTCGAGTAATTCCTTGTAGGGCGACACCGCTTTGACGGGAGTCAGGCTGGAGCGGCTGTCCATGAGGAAGATGACGCATGACTGATAGACGATGAGTTTACGGATCATCTGGATGATGATCTCGAGCGTCTTGTTCAAATCTAGGCTGGCGCCTAGCAACTGGCCTGTCTCAGACAAGATGGCGAGCTCGTCGACCCGCTTCTGCAGGTCGTTCATCACGAACTTGTTCTGCACCTTGTACTCATCCAGCTCGACTGCCAGCAGGGCCTGGCTGTTCTCGACGTCCGCACTGGGTTCGGCTACGGCGCGAATCGGCGCCTCGGAGCTCCCGCCGAAGGCGAACCGCAGGAGGGCCTGGGGCAACAGCACCGCGATGCTGAAGATCATGCTGCTCGTCTGCGCCAGGATGGCCACAATGACGCCTATGGGCATCAAGGCGAGCATGGTCCAGCGGGACCGGTGGCGAAGCACCAGCCAGTTCACCTTGCCGGCGTCGGGAACGTAGAGCATCTGGATCTGCTCCAGGATGACGTCCATGAAGCACCAGACCGCCACCGCCAGCAGCATGCCGGCGAGCTGCCGGGGCTGCAGAAAGGCAAAATGGTCGGCCACCAGGTGGTACACAATGCCGGCCGGCAGGAGCCCCAGCAGCAGGGTGGAGGCATCCATTCGAAAACGCTTCCAGGTCTGGCCCTGGCTGGAGAAGATCAACGCGAAGGCGCGCACCAGCAGCGCCCAGACCGCCAGGATGATGGTGGGCGCCAGGTCCAGCACCAGCAGACTGGCAAAGTAGACCGTGAAAGCGGCCGTGAAGCAGCCCCGGTACGGAAGCTCGACGGCCAGCAGCTCCAGGAAGGTGGCGCTGAAGGCCAGCACGCCCATGTCCAGCAGGGTATCGGGTGAGCTGGGGGCCGGCCCGGCACCGAGCAGGAACCCGAGCACCGTCAGCGCGCAGGCGGCGATCAACAGGATGTCCGGATTCTTCTTGACCAAGCTCTTCAATAGGCCGTCCCCTGCGACGATGCCGTCGTAAATAAGCTGATAGACATTCGTAGCAGCGCCAGAGGCTTCCTACGGCGTGGCAAGATTCCGGCCCCGGGGAGGGAAGACACAAAAGGTGATGAGATGTTGGTTGCTGTGGCTATTCCTGGCCGGGAGCGCATGGGCCCAGCCGTGGCTGGCAGACCGGGTGGTCGGCCATCGCGGCTCGGTGACCATCGAGCAGGTGTTCTACCCCTCCGATGGGCTTCGCATCGAAGCCCGCCTCTTCCGTCCCCCCGGGGCCGGCCCGCATGCGGGCATCGTCTATGCCCATGACGGCGTGCACGGCCTCTCCCGCCAATCCATGGAGCGCTGCGCCGAGCTGG
Organism: Candidatus Xenobia bacterium; assembly: GCA_036501005.1. Taxonomy (GTDB): domain Bacteria; phylum Vulcanimicrobiota; class Xenobia; order RGZZ01; family DASYBA01; genus DASYBA01. Next base: position 6,093 of record DASYBA010000727.1, read on the forward strand.
CCGAGCATGGGTACGTGGTGCTGGCTCCCAGCTACCGCGGTGAGGACGGGTCTCAGGGAGTGGTCGAAGTCGCCTACGGGGAAATCGACGACGTGTTGGCCGCGGCCACCGATCTGGCCCGCACCGACGGGGTCGACGCCGACCGCCTGGCGGCCATCGGAACCAGCCATGGCGCCCTCATCGTCGTCATGGCGGCCGAACGTAGCCCCGTCTTCAAGGCCGTCGTAGAAGGGTACGGCGTCATGGACATCTACCGCTGGTGGTCGTGGCTCAAGGCCCGGGGCTACAGCACCGACGATGCGCTGTCTCGCCGGGTGTACGGCCGCGGCCCAAGCGACCGGCCGGCCGCCTTTGCAGAACGGGACGCGCTCAAGCACCTGGACCGCCTGCAGGCGCCCGTGCTCATCGTGCAAGGTGGCGCCGACCAGACCGTTCCGCCCTCGCAGGCGGATCGGCTGGCCCAGGCCCTGCGGGCGGCCGGCAAGCCTTTCGAGCAGCTTCGCTATCCCACCGAGGAGCACGGCTTCCTCATCTATCCGGGCGACGCGGCCTCCAACCGGCGGCGAGCGGAAGCCTGGGATCGAATTCGCACATTTCTCGAAGAACGGTTGAAACCGGCGGCAGGGAGGGGGGGCACCGACTAGAAGAATTTTCAACGAGCCGAGTCGAGCCGAGTGGAGCCCTCAACGTGACGCTACGCACCATACCCAATGCCCTCAACGACCTCACTGGCCGAGAGTGGCTGTACTGGACCAGCACGGTCTACGAGACCAGCTTCCCGCCCGATGCCACCCATCGCCACCGCAAACAGCACGGGGCCATGAAGCCACCAGAGCTCATGGCTGAGATCATCAGCTTCTTCACCAAGCCGGGCGAGCGGGTGCTCGATCCGTTCGCCGGGGTGGGGGGAACGTTGCTGGGCGCCGCCTTGACCGGTCGCCGCTCGCTCGGCCTCGAGATCCATCCTCGGTGGATCGAGGTGTATCGAGACATGCAAAACGCCTTTAGGGTGCGGGACGGCAAACTCGTGGCCGAGTCCATCGGCCTGCCCATCGACGGAGAGATGCGGCTGGGCGACTGTCTGGAACTGATCGCCGACATGCCCTCGGCGTCGGTCGAGGCCGTCATCACCGATCCGCCTTACGGCTGGCAGCATGGGGCCACCGGCTTCAAGGACGAGACCAACTTCAACATGTTCAGCCAAGACGACCGGGACTTTGCCCGCTCGCCCGACCTGGCGACATTTCTGGCCAAGATGGAGCAGTTCGGCCATGCCGCCCACCGGGTGCTCAAACCCCAGCGTTACCTGGTCGTCATCATCGGCGATCGATACATGCAAGGCGAGATGGTGCCGCTAGGCACGCTGGTGGCCGAGCGGTTGCGAAATTGCGGCTTCCAGTTCAAGGGGCTGAGGCTGTGGTGGAACAAGGCCACGCAGCGCCCGCTCAAGCCGTATGCGGTCAAAACCGCCTTCGTGCCCAACATCGTGCACCAGAACATCCTCGTCTTGAGACGTCTTTAGTTCAAGTCGTGTCGGTACGGCCCGTAAAATAAATCCGGAATATTCCGAACCTTTCTGGCGCCTGTGACTCTAGTGGGTTGACTGGGGGGCGAGCCCCTCGGTGAACCTGGTGGAGGTGCACGCATGAACCGGCGCTTTTTTCTCCGTAACCTGGCCTTCAGCGCAGTACTCGGCGTTTTGCCGGCGCTGGCAACGACGAAGTGTCTCCACTGTAACGGGACCGGCGCGTGCAGCGTCTGTGCGGGCAGCGGCCGTTTCCAAGGCCACAAGTGCGGGCTCTGCAACGGCACCGGTACTTGCTACTGCTGCCGCGGCACCGGCCATGCCTAGAGGAGGCGAGAAAGCGTGTTGATGTTGAGAGAGCAAGAGCTGGCAGCGCCGAGGCGAAGTACCCAGGTCATGGCGTCCGCCGAAGATGTGCTGGTCCCGTTGATCCGGCGCCTGCAGGACGGCGACGTGAAAGCCCTGGAGCCCTTGATCCGTCAGACCGAGCGTCTCGGCATGGGGCTGGCCATGGCTCGCCTGGGCCACCGCCAGACTGCCGAAGATGTGCTGCAAGACGCCTTTCTGACGGTCTTCCAGGAGATCGGCCGACTACGCGAGCCGGCCGCGTTTCGAACGTGGTTCTGTCGCATCGTCGAAAACCGGTGTCGTCGCTTGCGCCGGCGACCGCTCCCCGATCCGCTGGAAGATGACGGTCTGGCCGTCTCCGGGGGCAACACCGACCTGCTGCGGCGGTTGGATCTGCAGCGGGCCATGCGCCTCTTGCCGGAGGAGGACCGCAGTCTGCTCTTCCTGCGGGAAGTGCAGTCCATGAGCTATGACGAGCTGGCGGTCACCCTGGGTGTTCCCCTCGGCACCGTGAAGTCTCGCCTGGCCGAGGCCCGGCGCCGTCTGCTGGCGGCCTGGAACGGTCCCCAGGGGGCGGCGGGGACGAGCGGGGGAAAGCGCCGCGGCCGTCCTTCGAAGATGCCCTTCGCGTCTTTGTTTCAGGTTGCCATGTGGGAGGTGTGCCATGTCGTGTGATGCGTATTTCGAAAAGATGTCGGCATGGGTCGACGATGCCTTGCCCGCGGTAGAGGACCTGAAAGACCACCTGGCCCATTGTATCGAATGCCAGGCGCGCTACGAGAAGCTGGGCCTCTTGCGTTCGGTCATGCGAGAGGCGATGGACGTCGCCCCCGACGAGGCGTTCGCCACGCGAACCGCGGAGAAGATCCAGATGCAGTTGGCCCGCCAGGCCCGCACGCCGCGGTGGAGTCTATCCGATACGGCCCGCTGGCTGTGGGGAGGACTGGCCTGGAGCCTGGTGGGCGCGGGCAGTGGGGTGGTGGCCGTGAGCTCTGTGCTGGCGGGGGATTCCATCCATTTGGGGGAGGGAGCGGACCCGGCTGCACTGGCCTACCGCCTGCCCGGCACCCCCGATGCGCTCTTCAAGGCCGCCTCGAGCCACCTGTGGGCGGGCCTGGTCATGGTCTTCATGCTGTCCATCGGTTTGTGGTTGCTGCGACCCCTGAGCGCCTGGCGCCGGCTGCGGGAGAATCCGCGTCCGGCCGAGGCGATCGGCTTCGGTCTGCGAGTCTGGCTCATGGGCATCTGGCCGGTGCTGCCGGCTGTCCTGCCGGAGCTCCTCATCGACCCCTACCAGCACGGGTTGGCGCTGGCCTGGGGGTGGGTCTCGGTGTGGACGACAGGTTGCCTGGCGCTGGTGTGCGGCCAGTTCATGTGGCTTGTGAGCCGCAACGTGAACCACATGTTTCTTGCCTTTGCCGCTTGCCTGGTCCTGGCTTCCGGCCTGGAACCTGCCCTGTCACCGCCCTTTATCAGCCCAGGGGTGAGGACTCAATTCATGGGAGCCAGTCGGCAGCCCCTCCTCGAACAGGCCACGATAGACCGCTGCATGAAGAGCGACCAGCCTTTCACCGAGGCTGACTTGTTGGACAATTCTCTGACCTATCTGGCAGACCCGGTTCCCAACTGGCTCTGCATCAGATGGGCTCTGTTGTGCGACGTCGTTCCAGCCGGCCGGCTCTGGTGGACCGCCTTGGCGGTCCTCGGGCTAGGCGGTCTTGGGGCAGCCCTGCTCATCGTCGGGCGCGGCATTGGACTCGCTGGTCTGGCCCTCGCGGCGGGGTGTGCCGCCATTCTCCCGCTGCGCGGCATGTTCACAGCTCCAGAGGCCTGGGCAGCCCTGCAGGCACCCCACACCACGGAGACCAGGACGGCGGTCGCCTTGACCTACCGCCAGAGCAACGGGCAACTCCTCGGCCGGGCGGATAATCGACCGGGCCTGGTGCAGCAACTACTTGACCGCCCCCCAGCGGATGTCTGGGCGGTCCGACAGCACCTTGCGCTCGAGCGGGGCGAAGCCACCGTGGAGTGGGATCCAGCCGAGGCGCTGGAGGCTCTGGATCATTGCGACACCGTGATCGATGCCCAGGATATCCTGCGGGTGATTACGGTCGGAGGGCAAAGAGGCTTGGCCTACTACTGGACCCGCACCCGGCCCTCTGACCCGGGGCAGTTCTACTGCCCCATGTTCAGGTCCGCGGCCCTGCGTTGGTCCGAGCGGACCGGCATCTGGCAAGCGGCGATGCCCGCCAGCCGCCTGCCCCAGCCTACAGGGCACGTTCGAGGCCGACTCTTCGTCGCTGGAGAGCCCGCTCCCGGCCTACCGGTCCGTCTGATTCGTTCCTACTCTGCAAGTTCACCCGGGCTGGCAGACGATGCCAGTGCGGCCTTGCGCATCACCTTTGAGGACGCTACATGGGCCGACTTGCCCATCGCGGTACGAACCGACGCGGAGGGACGTTTCGACTTCAGCGGCCCGCCTCCCGGAGATTTCACCCCGGCGGTTCTTCTGCCTGGGAACGTCACCGTCAGAACCTCGTACCGCCATGCCCCGACCCTTGAAGTGCGGGGCGGACAGGACGTGAACCTGGGAGACATTCACCTGGACGTGACGCCATGACTGAGCTTGGGCCGGGCACACGAGTCGCGGACCGCTATCGAATCGTAAGACTGCTGGCCGAGGGCGGCATGAGCACGGTCTACGAGGTGCAGGACGAGCGCCTGCCGGGACGCCTCGTGTTGAAGGAGATGCGAGACATCTCCAACGACCCCGACATCCAGGCCCAGATCCACGCCCAGTTCGATAGAGAGGCGGAAACCCTCGCCCGCCTTTCGCACCCGTGCCTGCCCCGAGTGATCGACTGCTTCCACTGGAATGACAAGCGCTACCTGGTGGAGGACCTGGTCGAGGGTCGTACGCTGGAGGCGGTCATGGAAGAGTCGTCGCCTCGCACGCCCGCCGAAGTGGTGGGGTGGGCCAGTCAGATCTGTGAGGCGCTCACGGCTTTGCACGCCGAGCATCTCGTCTATCGGGATCTGAAGCCCTCCAACGTCATGCTGACCCCAGACGGCAGCATCCGCCTCGTCGACTTCGGCATTGTGCGCTCCTTTGCACTCGGCAAGAGCCGCGATACGGTGGTGATGGGAACCCCCGGGTTTGCCGCACCGGAGCAATACGGCACCCAGCAGACCGACCCGCGCTCCGACCTCTACTCGCTGGGGGTGCTCATGCACCACCTCCTGACCGGGTACGACCCGTCCCTCACTCCGTTCAATCTACCCGCCCTGGTCGACCTCGATCCTGGGCTGGCCGCCGTCATCGGGCGGGCCCTATCGATTCGTATCGACGAACGCTACCCCGCCGCCGCCGACATGCGCGCTGCCTTGCTGGGAGAGGTGGGCCCTCTGGCCGAGGCCCGCTTCGCCTGGGCTCAGCCAGGCGCGGTCGAGACTCGGCCCACTCTCGGGGCATGCGCCGCCCTGTTCGTTTTTTCTCTGTGGCACTGGGAGGCCGCGCCCTTCACGGGGGCCCTGGGCGTCTTTCTCACCCCGTTTTTCGCATGGTTGCTGGCCTACACCCGAAGGAAGCAGCGCTGGCTCAAGGACTCGACGATCCGAACCGATACGGCAGGGATTACCGTTACGACAGGGCGGCAAGTGACCTACATGGCGTGGTCCGATGTGGAGACCGCGGAACGGACGGTAGCCGGGCCGGAATCCAGGTCGCAGTTGACGTTGCGGGGCGCCGGCCGCCGCCTGGAGATCCCGCTCGGAAGTCCCCAGGTGCTGGCGCGGGTCCTCGACCTGGCACCGCTGGATAGGGCTGATGCCCTCTGCCAGCAAGCCTTTGATCGGGCCGCGCTCAACCGCCTCAGGGCGTGACTTTGGGCAGCGGCTTGCCATCCCGCAGGACTGCCCTTTGGGGGAGGGATGGGAGACGACCTGGGGCCCACACCGAGAGCGTCGCGTGGACGTCTCCGGCGTAGTACTGGGTCGACGGCCCTTTGACCCACCGATCGGCCATTCGGCTGTCGACCTCGGTGGCATCGAGGCTGGCCGGGTCGACCTGCTTTGAACCCAGGAGAAAGCCCCAATCGTTGGCAAAAGATGGGATGTAGGCGTGCATGGGGAGCACGTGGGGGAAGACCTGCCGCAGCGTGTTGTGGATGATGCGATAGAGGCCGTCGTCTCGAATGCGGGCGCTGCACGACTGCAGCAAGATGACGCCGTCGGGAGCCAGGCAACGAGACACCGACTTCCAGCACTCCACCGAGAAGAGTCGCACCAGCTCTGGACGGGTCTCCCCCTCCAGCACCGGCTGCGGGAGGTCGTGGATGACCACGTCGAACGTCTCCCGGGTCGTATCGACAAAGGCTCGGGCGTCATCGGCCCGATAGTCGAGACGCTGGTCGGAAAAGCAGCCCTGCGACCACGTGGGGAGCCATTTCTGGCACAGCTCTACCAGCTCTCCGTCGAGGTCGACCATGACCACTCGCTGCACCGACCGGTAGCGCAGGACCTCCCGCAGGGTGGCCCCTTCACCGCCGCCCATGATCAAGACTCGGCGGGGCTTCGGGTGCAGCATCATGGCGGGGTGGACGAGCACCTCGTGGTAGGTGGCCTCGTCGAACTGGGCCGACTGGATGTCGCCGTCGAGAATCAGCAAGCGGCCGTACGATGGGGTCTCGACGATGCGGACCGTCTGGTAGCGGGTGCGCCCCTTATAGAGCGTGGAGCCGATGCCGATGGCGTGTCGCTCCGATGGGCTCTGCTTTTCGATATACCAGGTCATGGCGGGGACGGATTCTATTGTTGGACACCGGGGTCCTGCGAAAAAAGTTCACTTCATGTTGGTTTTCGATATCCGTCCTGACGAATAAAGATTCCATAAACACCAACGGGTCGCTGGCGGCGAAGGCCCAGGAGGGTCCCCCGGGGCGCCGAATCCCCGTCAACTCGGAAGAGGCGGACAGGTAGGTGGCGAAGCATAGGCACATGAGGTCCATGGGTTGAGCGAGGGGGTCTATGGCAAACTGCTCGTCATTGCCCCCGACCGGTCCCGACGAGAGGTCCTGCTCAACCAGCCGGAGTTCTGGATCGGCAGCGACCCCCAGGCTGAGCTGAGCTTGCCGGCGCCCGGGGTGGGGGGGGCGCACGCGGTCATCCGCGCCACCGGTCAAGGCGTCCAGTTGCAGACCGGCGAGGCCGTGACCGTCAACCAGCAACCGGTGCGGCAGCACAAGCTCGAGCAAGGTGACGTCATCTGCGTCGGCCCCTACATGCTGGTGTACCACTCGCCTCGCGCGGCCCTGGTCGCCACGCCGGGCACCCGTATCAATCCCGCCAAGGCGGCTTCCGCTCTGGAGGAGACCGCCAAGGTCGAGATGCCGCCGCCGGCGTATACCGGGCCGTCCGGAGCCTTGAAACCGCCGCCGGGCGCCGCGCCCGGCGTCCAGACCGCGACCGGGGTGGCCTTGGTCGTCTACACGCCGACCGGCAACTTCAGCTACCCGCTGGAACCCGGCCACCTGCTGCGGCTGGGCAGTGCGCCGGAGAGTGAAATAGCGTTGACCTTTGCCGCCGGGATCAAGCCGCTGCACGCCCGCATCGAATGGGAGGGCAGCGCCGCCGTCCTGGTGGAGCCGGACAAGCAGGGTGAGGTCCAGGTCAATGGCCAGGCGACCATTCGTCACGTCTTGTCGAATGGCGACTTCATCAAGCTGGGCGAAGCCCGTATGGCGTTTCACGATGCCCGTGCCTTGGAGGGCGGTCACGCGCCCCTCCAGCATGTCGTATCGGGTACCCTCAGCCGCTCGACCATCGGTCAGATCGTCAAACTCGGCCGAGACCCGCAGAACGACATCAGCCTCAACCACATCCAGGTGTCCCGGTACCACGCCGAGATCCACCGCGGGCCGCAAGGCTACACCCTGGTCGACCTGGGCAGCACCAACGGTACGTTCCTCAACAGCCAGCGCATCCAGGGCGAGGTGCCGCTGCGCAAGGACGATCGCATTCGCATCAGCGACTTCAACTTCTATTTTGACGGCGACAAGCTGGAGCACTTCAGCGAAGAAGGCAACGCCCGTATCGACGCCATCAACCTCCGCCGCGTGGTGGCCAACAACAAGGTCATTCTGCACGACGTCTCGCTCTCCATCTACCCCCGCGAGTTCGTGGCCCTGGTCGGCGTATCGGGCGCCGGCAAGTCGACTCTCATGAATGCCCTGTCGGGGTTCCAGCCCGCCGATCAGGGCACGGTGCTGATGAACGGCATAGACTACTACGCCCACTTCGAATCGTTCCGGTCCACCCTGGGCTATGTGCCGCAGGACGACATCATCCACAAGGAGCTGACCGTCTACCGAGCGCTCTACTATGCCGCGTGCCTGCGCATGCCGGACGACACTACGCCGGAGGAGATCGAGCAACGACTGGAAGACGTCATGCGCGACCTGCATCTGTCGGAGCGACGCGACACACCCATCAACCGTCTGTCGGGTGGGCAGCGCAAGCGAGTCAGCATCGGGGTTGAGCTCATCACCCGCCCCCGCCTTTTCTACCTCGACGAGCCCACCTCCGGCCTGGACCCCGGCATGGAGACGGAAATGATGCGGATTTTCCGCCATCTGGCCGACAAGGGCCACACCGTCATCCTCATTACCCACGCCACCAAGAACATCAACCTGTGCGACAAGGTGGTGTTCCTGGCCGAGGGCGGCCACCTGGCGTTCTTTGGTTCGCCGGCCGAGGCCTTGGAGTATTTCGATACGCCGGACTTCACCGACATCTACCTGAAGCTGGAGAACGAGAAGACGCCGGAAGTGTGGGACAAGGAGTACCGGGCTTCCGTCTTCTACAAGCGGAACGTCGTCGAGCGGTTGAAAGAAGTCAACAGCCTGGTGGACAAGGCGCGGGGGGGAGGCGGCCCGCACCGCAAGGACGTCGGCCGGGGGCTGAACCTCAAGACGTCCATGCGCCAGTTTGCCATCCTCACCCGGCGCTATATCGAGATCATGGTGCGCGACCAGGGCAATCTGGCCTTGCTGCTGGGGTTTGCACCGGTCTGCGCGATGCTCATGGCGCTGGCCTTCTCGTCGAACGTCCTGGGCCACTTCAACCCCGACGAGTACAACATCCCGGGGTTCTTCAACGGCGCCAGGAAGCTGGACGACCTGCCCACCGACGTCTTCATGGCCCGGCTCATGACGTTCTTCTTCATGCTCATGCCAATCTTTTTCGGCCTCTTCACGGCCATCCGCGAGATCACCAAGGAGTTTGCCGTATACAAGCGCGAGCGCACGGTGAATCTACAGATCCTGCCCTACGTCGGCTCGAAGATCGTCGTCCTGGCCTTGATCTGCCTCGTCCAGATCGTCATCTTTCTGGCCCTGGTGGTGCTGCGCTTCCAGTTCCCGGATGCGAGTGGCGACCTCTACTTGCGGCTCTTCCTCGTGCTCTACGTGAGCGAGATGGCGGCCATGGCGATGGCCCTGGCGTGCTCGGCGATCGTGTCGAACGAGAACAAGGCCATCAGCGCCATGCTCATCTTGCTGGTGCCGCAGATCCTGCTCACGGGCAGTCTTCCCAAGCTGGAGTGGCCCGCCAAGATCGTGTCCTACTTCGGCCTCACCAAGTGGTCGTTCGAAATCATGGGGAACCTGACGCGGGTGTGGGAGATATTCCCCAGTGCGGCCCAGGCGGCGTCCAAGCCGGGGCTGGCCAATGCCTTGCAGAAGCTGGCCGATCAGGGCGTCGAATACCAGCAGTCGCTGGACATCGAATACTGGCGCCATCTGGGCATGCTGGGACTGTTCTTTGTCGTGTTCATCTCGTTGACCTGCGCCTTCCTGCTGGGCAAGGACGAGCTGAAACGCTGAAAGGAGCCTTATGGAAACGAAACTGGTGCGCCTGACGCAGCACGCCTCATGCGCGGGGTGTGCAGCCAAGATTCACGCCGGAACGCTGGAGACGTTGCTCGGGCAGTTGCCGGTCATATCGGATCCTCGCCTGGTGGTGGCCGGGGGCGACGACGCGGGCGTGGTCGAAATGCCAGGCGGCACACTGCTGGTGCAGACCCTGGACTTCTTTCCTCCCATCGTCGATGATCCCTATCTCTTTGGCCAGGTGGCGGCCGCCAACGCGCTGTCGGACGTGTACGCCATGGGCGGTCGTCCCCTGACCGCCATGAACATCGTGTGTTTTCCGACCAAGTCGCTGGGCACCTCGGTGCTCGGGCAGATCCTGCTGGGGGGGGCCGAGAAGATCGCTGAGGCCGAGTGCCTTCTGGTGGGGGGCCACAGCGTGGAGGATATCGAGCCGAAGTACGGCCTGTCGGTAACGGGGCTGGTCGAGCGAAGCCAGCTCTTGACGCGGCGGGGGGCCCGCGCCGGGCAAAAGGTCTATCTCACCAAGCCTTTGGGCACGGGCGTCATCACCACCGCGCAAAAGCGCAGCCTGGTCAGCGACGCCCACTTGATGGCAGCGGTCGATAGCATGCGCACCCTCAATCGGGAGGCCTGCCGACTGGCCCTGTGGCACCACGCCACCTGCGCCACCGACGTCACGGGCTTCGGGTTGATCGGCCACGGCTGGTACACGGGGCAGGACAGCGCGGTGACGATGGTGCTGAAGGCCAGCGCCCTGCCGCTCCTGCCGGGCGTCAAAGCGTATCTCGAAAAGGGCTGCATGTCGGGTGGGTCGCAAGCGAACCTGGAGCACTTCGGACCGCAAGTGGGCTGGGCGCCCGGGGTGGAGACCTGGCAGCAACAGCTCATTGCCGATGCGCAGACGTCTGGGGGGCTCCTGTTCACGACGGACGAAGCGGTGCCCGACGCCGTCGAGATCGGGCGTGTCGAGCCGGCCGGGTCGCTGCCCCTCATCGTCGAGCCTTGAGTCGGCGGAACATTCCTAGTATCGACCGTCTGTTGCAGGAGACGGAACACTGGGAGTACCCGCGCGAGGCCCTCAAGGATGCGCTGCGAACCGCCTGCCAGCAGGTGCGGGAAGCCGATGCCGGTGCCGCCGGCGTTCTCGATATCGCGCGCCGCATCCTGGAGGACAAGTTCCGGCCGCCTCTGCAGCGGGTCATCAACGCCACTGGCGTCATATTGCATACGAACCTGGGCCGTGCGCCCCTGTCTGGCCGAGCTAAAGCCGCGGTGATGGCGGCGGCCGACTATTGCAATCTGGAATACGACCTTCGGACGGGTCAACGAGGCCCCCGGGGGGGGCAGATCGAAGGGCTCCTTTGCACCCTGACGGGCGCCGAAGCAGCAGTGGTCGTCAACAACGGTGCGGCTGCCATGCTGCTGACGGTGGAGACCCTGGCGCGGGGTAGGGAAGTGGTCGTCAGCCGGGGCGAGCTGATCGAAATCGGGGGCGGCTTCCGACTACCTGAAGTGCTGGCACAAAGCGGCGCAAAACTGGTCGAGGTGGGGACGACCAACAAGACGTACGTGAAAGACTATGAGGCCGCTATCGGACCTTCGACAGGGTTGCTGTTGAAGAGCCACCAGAGCAACTTTCGCATGGTCGGGTTCACGCACGACGTGTCGTGCCGAGACCTGGTCGAGCTGGGGGCCCGCCACAATGTACCGGTGGCGATGGATCTGGGCTCGGGCCTGTTGATGGAGTTCGGGGACGAGCCCACCGTCCCGCAGATCGTGAAATCCGGCGTCGGGTTGGTGGTTTTCTCGGGCGACAAGCTGCTGGGGGGCCCCCAGGCGGGCATTATCGTCGGCCGGAAAGCGCTGGTGGACCCGTGTCGGAAGCACCCCCTCATGCGGGCGTTGCGGTGCGACAAGCTGACGCTGGCGGCGCTGGAGGGCACGCTGCAAGAGTACCTCTACGAGGAGGGACGGTGGGCCACCGATCTGGTTCCCGTCTTGGGCATGCTCACCACAGATCCGTCCGCCCTGCGACAATGGGCAGACCAGGTCGCGACCTGGATGAAAGAATGGTTCATCGATCAGGCCTCCGTCGAGGTTCGGGCGGCCGAGAGCGAAGCCGGCGGCGGGTCTCTACCGGGCCGCACGCTGCCCACATACTGCATAGTCATTCGCCCTCTCAAGGCCAGCGTCGCAGCCTGGGAGCAGCGGCTGCGTATGGGCGAACCCGTGCTGATCTGCAGGGTCCAGGACGACGCCCTCTGGCTCGATGTCCGGACCATCCCCACCGGCCAGGAGGAGGTGCTGGCGCGGGCGATCGGAAAGCTGCTCCCCGCATGAAACCAGCCTTCATCCTAGGCACCGCGGGTCACGTCGACCACGGCAAGACGACCCTCATCAAAGCCCTCACCGGCATCGACACCGATCGCCTGCCCGAAGAGAAGGCCCGGGGCCTCTCCATCGACCTGGGCTTCGCCCACATGATGCTGCCGTCGGGGCGCATGGTGGGTATCGTAGACGTCCCCGGCCATGAACGCTTTCTCAAGAACATGCTGGCCGGCGTCGGCGGCTACGACCTGGCCATGCTGGTCATCGACGCGGTCGAAGGCATCAAGCCGCAGACTCGCGAGCATCTGGAGATCCTCCAGATGCTCGCCATGCGGGCAGGCCTGGTCGCCCTGACCAAGGTGGACGTGCTGGAACCTGAGTACGTGCCCGTCATGCAGGAAGACATATCGAAATACCTGCAGGGCAGCTTTCTATCGAATGCTCCCGTCGTGCCCGTCTCGTCCATCACCGGGGCAGGCCTGGACGTCTTGCGCCAGACCATCGACCAGCTCTTGGATGGCATCACGCCCCGTTCGGTCGACGCTCCCTTCTATCTGCCCGTCGACCGCGTCTTCATCAAGCAGGGCTTCGGCACCGTCGTCACGGGCTCGTTGTGGAGCGGGCGCCTGGCCAAGGGCGACAAAGTCGACGTCCTGCCCCAGGGGGTAGAGACTCGCGTCCGCACCCTGCAGGTTTTCGGCGAGACTCGAGACACGGCCGTCGCCGGGGAACGCGTGGCGGTGAACCTGGCCGGGATTGAAGCAGACGCCCTCCATCGAGGGAACGTCGTGGCCTTCCCCGGCGCGCTCAAGTCGACGACCGCCTTGGACGTGCAGGTCGAGGTATTGCCCGACGCCCCCCGGCCTTTGAAGAATCGGGCCTGGGTGCGGTTTTACGTGGGCACGCAGGAGGTGCTCGGCAAGGTCGTGCTGCTGGAGGCCGACGAGGTGCGGCCCGGGGGGTCAGGGCTGGCCCAGATCCTCCTCGACGAGCCGACGGTGGCCCGCCGCCAGGACCGTTTCGTGTTGCGCAACGCGACCGCCGAGTTCACCGTCGGCGGGGGGACGGTGCTGGACACCGATCCACCCAAGCACCGTCGAAAAGACGAGCGCGTCGTCGAGATCCTGATGTACAAAGGCGAAGGGGAACACGTCAACCTGCTCCTCGCGCAGTTCATGCAGTCGCCCTTGAAAGTCTTCTCGGCAGCCGAGCTGACCCACGCGCTCAAACTGGAGCGAAGCGAGATCGACCTGCTGCTGGCCGCCTTGACGGAGCAGAAGGAGATCGCCGCGGTGGAAAGGGGCTGGCTTCTCGGCACGACCTGGCGGTTGCTGGTCGACAAGCTGCTGACCCTCCTGGCCTCCCTGCAGCAGGCCGGCCCGCACCGGGTCGGGTGGAAGCGGGATGAACTGACGAAAATGTTCCTCGACCATCCCAACAAGCTGGTGGAGGCTATCTTGCTGGGCCTGGCACAACGGGGCGACGTCGTCGAAAAAGACGGCCGATACTCGCTCAAGGGCCACGAGGCACGGCTCACGACCGAGCCGCAACAGGCCATGCTGGCCCGCATGCTGGCGGAAATCCGCAAGACCGAGTTCGCTCCACCCAGCATCGACGAGGTGAAGCTGGCGCTCAACCCTGACCCCCGCCTCTTCCGCCTGGTCCAGGAGCACATGCAGGAGACGGGCATGATTCAATACATCTCCAAGGACATCTATTTTCTCTCTGCCACCTTGGAACAGGTCCGAACCAAGCTATCGGACTTCGTATCGCAACATGGATCCGTGACGCCGGCCCAGGTGCGGGATCTGCTGGGCACCACCCGCAAGTACGTCATTCCCCTGCTCGAGTACCTGGACCAGAGCGGGTTCACCCGGCGCCAGGGCGATACTCGGGTCATAGCGCATGCCTGAACACACCTATAGTACCGATCCCGCCTGGTGCGCGAGGTGCAAGCACCTGCCCTGTATCTGTCCGCCCCTGTCGGCGCAGACGGCCAAGATCCAGCTCCAGAAGGGCGGCCGGGGCGGCAAGGTCGTCACCGTCGTCTTCAATCTGGACGTCAAGGACGAGGTGCTGCGAGACCTGCTGCGCACCTTGCAGAAGGCGTGCGGGACGGGGGGGACGGTCAAGGACGGGCAGATCGAGATCCAGGGCGACCACCGCGACACCATCGAAGCGAAGCTGAAAGCCAGCGGCCTGAAAGTGAAACGGGCCGGAGGATAGCCCTCGCAAAGTCCAGAAGGTTGAGCCATGAACGTCGATGTCGGAACTGTCATTGCCGATCGCTATGAAATGGACATTGTCCACCCATGGACGCCCGCCATGGTGGCCGGCTCAGCCGCCGACCGCAAGACCGGGAAGCGGGTCGGCGTCCACCTGTTTGTATCGGATGCGTCGGCATCGCCGAAGTGGCGGGAGGCGTTCCTGCTGGGGGGGCAGGCCCTCCGGGCGGTGCCAGATCTGGGGCAACCCCGAGTGTTGGAAGCCTTCTTCTCTGACCATAGCGGCGTATTGGTCACCGACTGGTTGGAGGGCGGACCCTTGCTGGTGGAAGGCGAGATGCACGACCCGGCCACCGTCGTGGCCTGGGCGACAGACGTGGCCACCCTGTTGTCACAGTTGCATGCTCGGCCTGCGCCGGTGTTCGGGCGCAACTCCCGCCACGAGGTGCTGTGGCGCAAGACCAACGGGATGGCGACCCTGCTTCGCTACGGCGTGCCGGAGCCGCCCGCCGGCACCAGCTTCACCAAAGGCGTGAGCCCTTACCAGGCCCCGGAGACGTTCGGCAACTCCCCGCGCCTGGCGGCGGTGGCAGCCGATACCTATTGGCTCGGGGCCGTCATGCTGCTGGCCCTCACGGGCAAGCCACCGACCAGTGGTCTCGATAGAGCGGCCAAGAACGTGACGTTGCAGCGCCCGGCGGGCGTATCGGATGCGTTCTGGAAGCTGGTGAACAGCATGGTTGCGGTAAAGCCCACCGACCGCCCCAGCGCCGACGACATCCAGCGCCGCCTGCAGCGGCTGTAGACCGTCTACGGGTGGATGGATTGCACCAGCAGGTCGGGGCGGTGGAACATGTTGGCGTACTCCTCCGATCCGACCACTTCCTGGCCCCGTAGCCAGTACAGATACTGGTTCGCCCCCGGCGACGACTCGAAGTAGCCCGGCGGCGACCAGACCAGCCACTCCGGCGCACCCCCGGCCTGGGCCGGCGGCAGCAGCATGAACGAGGCCCGCAAGGCGTGATCCTTGACGGCATATAGCCGCCAACTGCCGTCGGCGCACGTGGCCGCCAGGTATTTTCCGCTCGGAGAGTAGGCCAGGGCGACGGCATCTTCGTGGGTCTGGATCTCCCGATTCAGCTTGCCGTTCGGCAACCACAGGCGGATGCGCCCTTCGGCGTGTCCGCATGAAGCGATTTCCTTGCCGTCGGGCGAGAAGGCCACCGCGGTGATGTTGCCGGCCCGGGCGTCGGAGGAGAAGAGCGACTTGCCGGTCTTGGTATCCCACACGTCGACATAGCCGTGCCGGCGGAAGACCTGATCGGGTTGCCCGACCGACCCGACCCCCAGCAAGGCCCCATCCTGAGAAAGCGTCAGGACGTTGACCGGGTTGTCGTCAGCAATGTCGCCGGAGGCGTAGTCGAGGACCTTCGTCACCTGGCCGGTCGCCGTATCGAAGAGGGAGACCGATTGCGGATCCTCTTTCTTGTTCTGGGCCACCGCACCCAGCTTTCCATCGCCCGAGGCGGTGAGGGCCGCGAACGTGACGTGCGGCCCCCCGGTCAGCGTCACCGTCTTCTGGACGGCTCCCTGGGCGTCTCGAACCTCCACGCCCGACGTTTTCAGGTTGACGTCCAGCACCCCGAACGTGCCGTCGGCCTCACGCACGAGGCTGCTGGCGGTCGTCTCGTCGTAGCTCACCCGCGTGCCAGCCCCGGTCGGGGGCGCTGGCCAGGTCACGGCGGCGGTGGGAAAGGTGACCCCCACCGCCTTGTCTCCCCACGCCGCCGACTGGTAGCGGTCGGCAGACCCGGGGGCGGGCTGCAGCGCGGCGCTGAACTTGGCCCCGGGCACGTCCCACACGTAGGTGCCCGCTTCGGCCCCGTCGGCCGTCACCAGCACCGCCTTCTCGTCGGGCGAGAATTCGATATGATTGAGGAAGGGGCCGTCCTGCTGACCGGCCATGGTCAGCGTGTCGCTGCCGGACGCCACCTCCAGCACGTGGAGCCCGCCCATGTCGGCATCGACGTTCTGGGTTCCGCCATAGGCCAGCATCTTGTCGTCCGGAGAGAAGGCGACCGCCTTGCCGACGGCCATTCCGGGCAGGTCCTTGATCTTCGTGCCGGCCCGCACGTTCCACAGCGTCAAGGCGGGCTGGCCCGCCTTGGCCGGGGTTCCGATCGTCGCCATGGTGTTGCCGTCAAAGGTCATGGCCACGTTCAACAGGGGGTAGCCCGCGTCGATGACTTTTTCTTGTTGGCCGCTCCCCACGTTCCAATACACGATCTTGCCTGAATCGCCGACGCTGATGGCCGTCTTGCCGTCGGGGGTGAAGACGCCCGCCCGCACTCGCGGAGAGTTGACCGGGCGCCACTTCGGATCCTTGAGCTGGTAATCCCAGTGGCCGTCGGCGGTGTCGACGAGCTTGAGCGTCCCATCCCAGCTTGCCACCGCCAGCACCTTGCCATCCGGCGAATAGGTGATGCCGCTGGTGGGGGCGCTCCACCCCAGGTCGCGCTTCCAGAGCGTCTGGCCGCTGTTCGCATCCCACTCTGTCACGCTGCCTCGCTGGCGGGCCGCGGCGATTTTGTTGCCATCCGGAGAAAAACAGATCGAGGCTACCGCGCCCCCCTGCACAATCAGGGTCTTGTGCGCCTTGTAGGTGGTCGTATCGAATACCACCACCTGGCCCATGGGAAACTCGGCGCTCCCACCCTCCTGTACGAAGAAGCCCCCAATGGCGATCTTGGTGCCATCCGGGGAAAAAGCCACCGCGGGCACGGGCCCGTTGGCGGGCAGTTCTCGCAGCAGGTGGCCCGTCTTGGCATCCCAGATACGGGCGATGTCGCCGCCGGTCACCAGCAGCGTGCCGCGGGTGTTGTACGAGACGCTGCTGATGCTGGGGATGCGTCCAGTCTGCGGCCACATCTTGACATTGGTGGCCCCCGGCGGGGGCTTGTCGGGATCCTGGGGAGCACTGGACGTCGCCGGCGGGTTCGGTGTGCCCGGGTTGCACCCTGAACCCATCAACAAGCTGCAGATGGCTAACGAAGTGAGTAGCTTCGACATACGCGCCTCCCCGAA
>DASYBA010000728.1:0-4775 GCA_036501005.1 Candidatus Xenobia bacterium
AACAGCACGCGGTGGTCGGGTAGCCAGTGCAGCGCGGCGTTGCTGAAGACCAGATCCCACGTGCCGGACACCTGGGCGATGTCCAGCTCTTCGAACCGCACCCCCGCCGCCTGGGGGGCGCGGGTCAGCATGCTGGCCGAGCTGTCGATGCCGATCGTCGCCGCCGCGCCCAGTTGCTGATGCAGCTCGACCGTCAATTCGCCTGTCCCGCAGCCCAGGTCGACGACCCGCATGCCGGGTCTCCGCTCGACTTGGGCGAGGAGGTCGTCAAACGGCTGCCGGCGCTCCATCGCAAAGCGCTCGTACTGCGCCGGATCCCATCCCATGTCCCCTCCTGTGCCTGCCTGCAAAGTCGGGGTATTGGCCGGGTGATTCTTGCCAACCTGCAGGGGCTCCACCCATGAAGGAGAAGACCGACAGTATGTTCCGTGGGCATTTCAAGACCGCACTGGTCTTGCGTCTCGCCATCGTGATGCTGTTCCTGGGCGTCGTCGGGGTGGTCACCCTGGTGGATCGCCACGACGAGCATCAGCGGCTGATTACGTTTGCCTCGTTGGCGCTCAACGCCCATTTCAGCGACGGCCAGTCCACCGACCAGGCCGCACCCACCCAGGTCGTAGCCGCCTCGCTGGTCCTGGCTCTCACCGTGCCCCTCGCCCAGGTCGCCCCCTCCCGTCACCCGGTGGTCTCCGCCGGGCGCCTTTTGGGCTGGGAGGATAGCGGCATCGGGCACATGCTCCTCACCGACGAGTAGTCTCTCGCTCCCAAGGTTGTCGCGGGCCGCAAAGCCGGCCTGTGCCTTTGTTGAATCGAGGAGATTGCCGTACCATGAATTGGTCAGTACCAAGGCTTCAGGTGCTATGGTTGCTGCCGTGGCTCTTGACGCCGGCTTTCGGGTGGAGTCAGCCGTCCCAGCCTGGCCCGCCCCCCGGGGTTTCCATCCCCGCCCCGGGCGCCCATTTATCGCTTGACGAGGCTCTCGCCATCGCGGCCCGGGATCATCCCACCCTGCAGACCGCTGCTGAACAGACGCAGGCCGACGTCGCCGCCCAGGGCATCGAAGCCAGTGCCCTGCGGCCCCACGTGGGCCTGGAGGGGGTCTGGAAGGACGGCCCCAACAGTGCGCCCGGCCTGGGCTTCCAGGGCCTGGCCAACTCCAGCATCATCAGCAACTTCGGCGGCCAGGCCGGGGACCTGGTGTTCAGCCAGGTGCTGGCCGACTTCGGCCGCGCCGAGAGCCGCGTCGCCAGCCGTCGCTACACGACCGAGGCCGACGTTCAGTCGTATCTGGCCCAGCGACAGTGGGTGGCGTGGGGGGTCGCCCAGGCGTATGATGCCGCCCTGGGGGCACAGAAACTGGAGGAGGTGGCCAAGGAAGACGTCGACTCCCGCGCCCTGGTGGTGCGGCAGGCACAGGCCCGTTTTGACGCCGGCCTGGTGTCGCGGGTCGACGTAGACTTTGCCCGCGCCAACCTGGCCGCGGCCCAGGTCCGGCTGACCAACGCCATCGCCAACGTCCAGGAGGCGTTCGCGTCCTTGAACACCGCCATGGGCGTCGTCCGTCCAGGTTCCTACCAGTTGGACGACGTCAGCACGACGCCCGCCCTTCCCGCCACCCCGGTGGAACAGGACGTGCTGACCGCCTTGCGCCAGCGCCCCGAGCTGTCAAGCTACGATGAGCAGATGCGGGCCCTGGGGGAGCAGGCCAAAGCCTACGCGGCCGACGCTCGCCCCCTCCTGCGCACAGAGATCACGGCCGGCGCCGTCGACGCCCAGAAGTCGGCCATCAACCAGCCCCACAACTATGCCGGTGCCCTCATCTTTACCTGGCCCTTCATGAACGGCGGTCTGACCCGGAGCGAGATCCAACAGGTGCAGCACCTGATGGCGGCCCTGGCGGGTCGGCGGGAGACGCTGGCCCAGCAGATCCGTCTGCAGGTCACCCAGGACCGGGCCAACCTGGCAGCCCTCATCCAGAGTCGGCCGGCCAGTATCGAACAGCTCCATCGGGCTCAGGACGTCGTCAAGCTGGCGACCGAGCGCTATCGGACCGGCCTGGGCAGCCTGATCGAGGTTCAGGAGGCCCAGGCCGCCCTGCTCGAGGCCGAGACCAACGTCACCCAGTTGAACTACCAGATCGCGACCGCCCAGGCGGCCCTGCAATACGCCCTTGGCGCCTACGGAGGTAGATAAGTGGACCCCTCACGTCTTGCCCTGCGCAATCCGCATGCCGTCATCGTCGCGTGCCTGGCCATCATCATGATTGGGGGCATTTCCCTACAACGCATGCCGGTGGACATCCTACCGCAATTTCTGACGCCGGCCGTGCAAGTGGTCACGACCTACAACGGCATGCCGGCGAACCTGGTGGAAGAAGACATCACCAACCGCCTCGAACGCTGGACCAGCCAGGCCACCGGCATCGCCACCCAGACGTCCCGCTCGCTCCTGGGGGCCAGCGTCATCAAGAACTTCTTCCACGACGACGTCAGCCCCAGTGCCGCCCTCACCCAGGTGTCGGCGCTGGCGCTGTCGGATCTGCACTACCTGCCGCCGGGCACCTTCCCCCCCATCGTCAGTCTGTTCGATCCCACCGCGTCGACGCCGGTGGCGCTAGTCGCCATCGGGAGCGACACCCTCGACGAGACGACCCTTTACGATATCGGATACTACCAGATTCGGAGCCTGCTGGCCGGGACGGCCGGTGTCATCGCCCCATCGGCCTATGGCGGCAAGATCCGCCAGATCATGGTCTATGTCGACAAGGACAAGCTGGAGGCCCGCAACCTGTCCTCGACCGACATTGTCAAGGCCTTGCACGATTTCAACATCATGCTGCCGACCGGCGATGCCCAGATTGGCGATTTCGACTACATGATCGATTCCAACGCCATGGTGCCGACCGTGTCGTCTCTCAACGACATTCCCATCAAGTTCAAGGATGGACGGCCGGTCTTCATCCGGGACGTGGCACACGCAGAAGACAGCGCCGCTTTTCAAAAGAACGCGGTGCGCATCGACGGCCGTCGAGCGGTCTACATTCCCATCTATCGACAACCGGGGGCGAACACCATCGCGGTGGTCGATGGCGTGAAGGCTTCGCTCCCCGACATTCAGGGGAGCGTAACGCACGGCGATCAGCTCAAGCTGAAGGTACTAATGGATCAGTCGGTCTATGTGCGAGACGCCATCTCCGGGCTGGAACGCGAAGGCTTGATGGGCTTCGGCCTGGCGGCCGTCGCCGTGCTCCTTTTCCTGGGCAGCCTGCGGTCCGCCGGCATCGTGGCGCTGACGCTGCCTCTGGCGGTACTACCGGCCTTTATCCTGCTCTACTTCGCCCACCAGACCATCAACGTCATGACCCTGGGTGGATTGGCCCTGGCGGTGGGCATGGTGATGGACAACGCCATCATCGTGCTGGAAAACATCGCCCGTCATCTCGAGGAGGGGGCCCGGCCGCTGGAGGCTGCCAGCAAGGGATCGGAGGAGATTGCCAGCGCCGTCCTGGTCGCCACTTTGACGCTGTGTATCGTCTTCGCCCCGGTGGCGCTCATGACCGGTATCGGCAAGTTCCTCTTCACACCGCTGGCCTTGGCGGTCGTCTTCGCGCTGGCTGCCTCCTACTTCATCTCCTTGAGCGTGGTGCCCATCTCGTGTGCGAGCTGGCTGGCAGCCATCGATCCGCACCATGACGTGCGAAAATCTTGGTTCGAGCGGCTCTACGGCGTCGTCCAGAAGGGGTATGAACGGTCTCTCCACGCCGCCATGAAGCAGCGAGCGGTTGCCGTGGTGATCATCACCTCGGTGGTAGCGGCCTCGTTCCTCATCTTCCCTCTGTTGGGCACGGAGCTGTTTCCCGAGGTCGATAGCGGACAATTCACCGTGCTCATGCGCGGCCCGTCGGGCACGACGCTGGACCGGACGGAACAGTCGGTGGCTCGGGTGGAGGACACCATCAAGCATGCCCTGCCGGCCGGCGACGTCAAGATGGTGGTCAGCAACATCGGTGTGCCTCGAGCGGTGCTGGCCCCCTACAGCCCCAACGCGGGGCCCCAGGATGCCTTCGTCCTGGTGCAGCTCAACGACCCGCATCAGAAGAGTCCGCAGGAGGATGCCGCCCTGCTCCGGGAGCGGCTGCCGCAAGCCGTACCGGGCGCCGAATTCTCCTTCGATACGGCGGGGCTCATCGCCTCAGCCCTGAACTTCGGACTTATCTCGCCCATCGACGTGCAGGTCAGCGGGCCCCACATGGACGTCTCCCGCCACATCGCCGAGGCCATCGAGCGGCTGGCCGCCCACGTCTCCGGTGCGGTGGACCTGCATATTCAACAACGTCTCGACTACCCGCAGATCACCCTGGACGTTAGCCGGACCCGGGCGGCCGCCATGGGGCTTACGTCCGAGGATGTGTTCAAGAACGTCGTCGCCGACCTCAACTCGAGCGTCAATTTTGCCCAGAACTTCTGGGTCGACAGCCAGACCGGCAACAACTACTTCATCGGGGCATCCTATCGCTTCTCCGACA
The DNA here is from genome assembly GCA_036501005.1 of Candidatus Xenobia bacterium. Lineage (GTDB taxonomy): Bacteria > Vulcanimicrobiota > Xenobia > RGZZ01 > DASYBA01 > DASYBA01. The sequence goes on from DASYBA010000728.1 coordinate 4,526, forward strand.
TCAACTCGCTAGCCAGCATCGCCGACATTCCCATCACCGGGGCGAACCAGAAGACGGCCGTTCCGCTGCGCAACCTGGCCACCATTGGTTCGGGCAAGACGATCCTGGAAGCCGACCACCTTAACCTGAAGCGGGTGGTAGACATCTATGCCGGCGTCGCCGGACGAGACCTGGGCGGCGTATCGAACGACATCCAGACCCTGCTCGACCGGGTCAACCTGCCCAAAGCCTACCACGTACGCCTGCTCGG
>DASYBA010000729.1:0-5982 GCA_036501005.1 Candidatus Xenobia bacterium
GCACCCCTGCCTACATGGCGCCGGAACAGATCTCGGGGGCACCGCTCGACCCCAAGTCGGACCAGTATGCCATCGGCGTCCTGGCCTTTGAACTTTTTGCCGGTCGTTTGCCCTTCGACGACGAGAACGTCACCAATCTGCTCTTCCGCCGCATGTACGAAGACCCCCCCCTCTTGCGCACCTTCCGCCCCGAGGTGCCAGAAGCCATCGAACAAGTGGTCAACCGCATGCTCTCCAAGAATCCGGACCAGCGTTTCGCGTCTGTGCTGGAGGCCCTGGCCAAACTGGATCCGCAAGCTGCCGAGGACATGTGGAAAGCGCTCCATGCGACCGTGAACGAGGCATGAGTGTCAGCACCACTCGCCGGGAGCGACAAAAGCTCCTCGAGGAGGCGCTCCAACCAAAGGACCTCGCCAACGAGTTCAGAGCTCAGGTTCCGACCTGGCAGCGGGTCATGCGGGCAGTGCAAGGCCCGAGACGCATCAAGAGCTACAACGGTCTCCCGGTGTTCTATCGGGCCTTGGCCGCCATGTTCTCGTCTGGCATCAAGATCACCCGAGGCCTGGAGATCCTCTCCAACCAGGCAGAGGAACCTGCCCTGGCCGAGGTGCTGCCCATGGTGGTGCAGAACCTGTGGGAAGGCATGCCGCTATCGGCTGCCATGAAGCCGTTCCATCTGCTTTTTCCCCCCTTCCATATCAAGCTGCTCGAGATGGGAGAAGCCAGCGGCAAACTGCCCAAGGTGCTGTTGCAGATTGCCGATTATGAAGAACGGCGTGGCCAGATCTTCATGAAGGTCAAGAGCGCCATGACCTACCCGGCGTTTCTGTTCTCGGTCTCCATGATCGTCGTCGTGTTGGGTCCCCCCTACATGTTTGGGGGCCTGTTGAAGTTCATCCAAGATTCTCATCAGGAAGTTCCGCTCATGACCCGCATGCTGCTGGACTTCTCGGCTTTCGTGACCAGCCCGTGGTTCTTTCTCGGCCTCGGCATCGCTGGCTACGGGATCCTGAGGGTCGTTCGATACTTCCAGTCGCACGAGGCAGCTCGCCGCGAGCTCGTCATCAATATGCTCAGGCTGCCGATCATCGGTCGTACCATCCAGCTCGTTGCGGTCTGTCGGTTTGCCCGCTCGCTGGCCACCACGCTGGAAGTGGGCCTGGGCATCCTCCACTGCCTGATCATGTCAGCCGAGTCTTCCGACAACCCGGTGCTGGTGGAAAAGATGAAGGCCGGCCTGGAGGACCTCAAGAACGGCAAGATGCTCAACGAAGTCCTCGCGGACAGCAATTTTTTTCCCCGGGCCTTCATTGCGGTGGTCAAGGTCGGCGAGGAAACCGGTGAGATAGGCGAGATCGTCAAGCGAATGGCCGAGATGTACGAGACCGAGATGGAAGAGCAGCTCAATGCCATGCTGGCTCTGATGGAGCCCCTGTGGATGATGGTGATGGGCCTCATGGTCGGTTTTATCGCAGTCGCCACCCTGATGCCCATCATGGCGATGCTCAGAAATCTCTGAAGTTCAAGCCACGCCCAGACCGTTGGGTGGATAAGGCGGCCTGCAGATGAGCTTCCAGCGACTGCCCAAGATGGCCGGCTTACGGCACGGCCACCTCCGGCTTGTTGAGCAGGTTGCCGACCACCTGGCGGGCGATGGGGTGATAGGCGGCCTGATACTTGTCGAACCATGCCCGAGCCTTGGAACGGGTCTCCTCCTTCTTGGTGAGAGCGAGGAAGAGAGGCTTGAGAAACTTCATCCGTCCCACCCGGCCCAGCACCTCTTCGACTCGCGGCAAGACCGGCTCGTAGCCCGACTCGGTAGCCAGCGTCAGGAACGAGACCAGTACCTCGTCATTGCGACTGTCGCTCAAGTGGAAACGCTCGTCCAGTTCACGACAGACTGCATGGTCGGCGGGCCGGGGCATCGCTTCCAGATAGAGCTGCCACTCGGTCGGCGTCCAGGCGGCGGCCATGTCCTGGCTAGGCACAACCCGACCCCCCAGGTTGAAGATGGCCTCGAGGCGGCTGCTGCGAGGCGACGCGGCCCCCTTGGGCAGCCCCGGCTGGACCAGCCAGGCCTCCCCTTTGACCGCTGCCAGGGCGCCCGGCAGTTGGGCTTCCAGCGTCTCGACAAAGTCTTCGGTCGTAATGGAAGAAAAACGGAACCGTTCCAGATACGAGCGGAGGAATCTATCGAATTTCTCCCGCCCGACGTGCTCCTCCAACTGGCGCAGGAACAAGCTGCCTTTTTCGTAGGGGACGACCGAATACGCATCGTCGGGGTCAATGCCATCGAGGTCAGTCTTCAGACGAGTCAACTCCGGTCGCGTGGCCAGCCGATCCAAGGTCTGCTCCAGGGAGCGGAACCCCAGGGCCCAGTGCATGTGGGCCGTATCGGTTCCCTCCAAGGCCTCCAGGATGCGGCGCTCGGCATACACCGTGAAGCCTTCATTGAGCCAGAAGTGGTTGGCGTTGGCATTCGACACCAGGTTGCCGGTCCAGGAATGGGCCAGTTCATGGGCCACCACGTTGACGAGAGAACGGTCGCCGGCCAGCAGCGTGGGGGTGAGAAAAGTCAGCCGGGGGTTCTCCATGCCGCCATACGGGAAGGATGGCGGCATCAGGAGGATGTCGAACCGTTCCCAGTCGTAGGCACCGAAGAGCCGTTCTCCGGCCCCCAGCATCGCATCGACCTGGGAAAACTCCCAGGCGGCCTTGTCGACCATCGATGGCTCGGCCCAGACGCGAGAGCGCGGTCCCAGGTCGCGGCTGGTCAGGTCGCCGACGGCAAAAGCAAACAGATAAGGCGGAATGGCCTGCGGCATTCGCCAGGTCTCGGTGATGCGGCCATCGGCCTCGGTGCGGCTTTCAAACGCCGCCGCCATCAGGCTTCGCAAGGGGGCGGGCACGGTTACCTCGGCGGTGAAGCGCACCCGGATGCGAGGGGTGTCTTGAATGGGCACCACGGACCGTGCGTGGATGGCCTGGCACTGGCTGAAGAGGAACGGATGCTGGCCACCGGCCGTCTGTTCGGGAGACAGCCACTGGAGGGCACTGGCGTCCGGTGACGTCTTGTATCGAATTTTTACCTGGGAGGTGGCGCGGGTCAGCTCGATACGGAGGCGGCTGCCGAGGATGGCATCGGGGGGTGACAAGGTGAAGGGGAGCATGCCCGAACCATCCGCGACGTGCAGGATCTCCAGGTCACGGGTATCGAGGTCGAGGGGACCTTGGCCGGGCCTGGCAAGGTTCAACGTCACCTCGGCTTCGATACGCCGGGCCTTGAAGTCGAGATTGGCCTGCCAATGGAAGTCCTGCACCACAGGCTGGGTTTCGTCGTTATAGGAGTGCGGATCGAGTTTCGCCATGGGATGCTCCTTTACAATTTCAAGGCCAAGGTGAGACCGTCGCCAATAGGCACCATGCTCAGATGGATGCGCGGGTCGTGGCGAAGCTTTTCGTTGAAGTTACGGAGGGTATCCGTGTCGCCTGAGTGATCGTTCGGATCGGCCACCTTGCCCGACCAGAGAACGTTGTCGACCGCCACCATGCCGCCCGGCCGCAGCAAGGCCAGGGCCGCCTCGTAGTAGCCCTCATAATTCCGCTTGTCGGCGTCGATGAAGGCGAAATCGTAGTGGCCTCCCTCGTTTTTGGCCAGCATGCCGTTGAGGGTCTCGAGGGCGGGAGCGAGCACCAGGTCGATGCGATCCGCTACGCCCGCCTCTTGCCAGTAGCGACGGGCGATGCTCGTCCACTCTTGGTTGACGTCGCAACAGACCAGGCGGCCTTCCGGGCCCATCGCCAAGGCGACGCACAGCGAGCTGTACCCGGTGAACGTGCCGACCTCAAGGGCCCGGCGCACGCCCCCGAAACGGACGAGCGTCGACATCAACTGGCCCTGCTCGGGCGAGATCTGCATGCGGGCCTCGGGCAGGCCCGCGGTTTCCTCTCTCAGCCGGCGCAGGACGTCGGGCTCCCGAAAGCCGACTTGGTGCACGTAATCGCTGATGGTCTCGGTCAGGGTGACGGTACTGCGGGACATGGCAAAGCCTCCTCGAAGGCCTCACGAGTCCTGCGCCGCCCCAGGAAAATCCTGCCCCCGGGCCGTACATCCGCACCATGAACGACAAGCTGTTTGAGGATCTGGAGCAGCTCTACCGCAACCTGGATGCTGCGCTGCCCAGTTTCTCGGGCAACGTCTGCGGCGATTGCAAGGCCTGCTGCACGGCCGAGGGCCTCACCCGACATCACGTGGGCGAAATGGAACTGGCCAACATCGCCCATCACGTCGGCGAGGAGAAGGCCGAAGCATTCCGCCAGTACACCGGCCACCATCGAGACGACAGCGGCGCCTTCCTGCACGCCCAGTGTCCCTTCTACAACGATGCGACACGGGGGTGCGGCATCTATACCTTCCGCCCCTTCTCATGCCGCATCTTCGGACACTTCCGAGCGAATAATTCGACCTTTCCGAAAGGCTGCGTTTTTCACGGCAAGGAGCAGACCTTCGAACCGCAGGAGTACACCCAGAAGGTGCCCTACGCCCGCCAGCTTCGTGAGCTGATGCGGGTCTACATGGCCGTGGCCGACAACGCTCCGGTGCGCTACGTATCGATCTCGTCCATGGCTTCCAGCACGCCTACGCAAGACGACCTGAGCCTGCTGGACATGGATGATCCGTACGACAAGGCGATGCTGCATCAGGTGCGAGGCGAGTATCCGCAGGCGCTGCAGTGTCTGGCCCAGGCATGGCAGAAGGAAGGCGACAAGCCTTATCTCCTGTCGGCCATCGGCCTGACCTTCGAATTCATTGGCAACCACGCCGAAGCGATATCGGCGTTCACTCGAGCCCTCCAGCAAGAGCCTGACTGTGCGGCTTTCCACTACCACATCGGATACAACTCGCTGTCGATGGGAGATTCCGAACAGGCCCGCGTCCACCTGATGCGGACTATCGAACTGAATCCACGACACGCCTTGGCCACGGGATTTCTCGGCTACATGGCGTTGATCGCAGGCAACGTGGAAGAGGGGGCACGCTATATGGAAGAGGCCACCCGACTCGATCCGGACAACGGCTACTTCCATCTTCGACTGGGCCTGGCCTGGCTGACCCTGGGACGGGTCGAGGAGGGGCTGGAACACGTGCGCGTGGCCACTCGGTTCGACCAGACTCGAGAGCAGGCCTTGCAGATCCTCAAGGACACCAAGTACCAGCCCGCGTGACGGACGAAGCGCCGCGGGAAGCTCACGTCAGTACCCTGCGGCTCATGGCGAGCCCTCGCTTCTGGCCGCTGTTCTGGGCCATGTTCCTGGGCGCGTTCAACGACAACCTGATCAAGAACGCGGCGATTCTGCTCATCACCTACTCCGGCATGAAAGTGCTCGGGGGCCCGGCCGAGAATGCCAGCACGGTCGGGACAGCCATGCTGATTCTACCGGCCATCCTGCTGGCGGCCATGGCAGGACAACTGTCGGATCGCTACTCCAAGTCCAATCTGATTCGACCCATCAAACTGGCGGAAATCGGTCTCATGGTGGTGGCCGGTATCGGGTTCATTTTTCAGCTACCAGATCTGTTGATGCTGGTCGTCCTGGGGCTGGGCATCCAGTCGACGTTCCTGGGCCCCCTGAAGTACAGCATCCTCCCCCAACTTCTCACCGACAGTGAATTGGTGGCGGGAAACGCGCTGGTGGAGACGGGCACCAACCTCGCCATCCTGACGGGGTCGGTGCTGGCAGGGTTCTTGATTCGAGATAAGATGCACGGGCTGCAGACTGTGAGCGGGTGCCTGCTAGGGGTGTCGGTGCTCGGCTACTGGTGCGCACGCCGGTTGGTGCCCACCGCCGCCGAAGCGCCAGATTTGAAGGTCGAACCCAACCCCGTCATCTCGACCTGGCACATCTGTCAACAGGTCTATCGAACCCCCACCATCTTTCGGGCCATCCTGGGCATCTCGTGGTTCTGGGTGTATGGGGTGG
>DASYBA010000730.1:0-3204 GCA_036501005.1 Candidatus Xenobia bacterium
CCCCAGAAGGGCTTCTTGGAGTGCTTTCTCCGGCGACGGCTGACGGAAGCGCTTTGGCACACTGGCAACTTCCTCGCTGTCATGCACAATCCTCGAGGGCCCCAGCCCATTCCTGAAGAATATTCACACAGGCTGCTAGCCAGCGCCCACCTCAAGGGCTCCGCCTCCCCCCTCGCTGCGCTGGGGGCCCCTGGCCGGTCTTGCTTAGCGTACAGTAACCCTGAAGGTGTGGTCGGCGATGGGGCGGTTTTCCTCGTCCCAGGCGGCCACGCGGAGGGTGTGGTGGCCAGGCTTGGATTGCATGCAGAGCGCGCTCTGGGATGGGTCCGAGGTGGCTTGGACCACCTTGCCGTCCCACACGAAGTAGACGTGCGGCGTCTGGGTCCACGAGCGCAGGCTGGCCCGCACCACGACGTCGGTCGGCAACGTCGTGGAGAGTGTATCGAATCGGGTGGGTGACTGGTCCTGGGAGGAGCCGAGGAACCAGGAGGACGCCGTCGCCTTTCGATAGGCGCTCTCTACTTCGGGGTTGTCGGTGAGCAGATAGTCGTTCAACTGCCGCCCCGGCCGGGCGTGGACGATGTTGTTGCAGTCGTACCAGTCGATCATCTTGACCCGGGGGTAGCTGGTCTGCAAGGCAGTGTAGAATTCTTCGATACGGTGCACGGCGAACTCGGGGCGAGGGGCGGGATCCAGGTGGGAGTAGTGGCTGGCTGCGTACTCGCAGATGGCGATGGGCTTGCGTGCGCTATACTTCTGATAGATGGGATCGAGCAGGTCAGTGGGGTGGATGCTGTCGCCGGGCCTCTTCTTGTCGTCATCCAGGTACATGACGTTGTACAGGTTCACGCCCACCCAATCGCAGTAGTCGTCCCCTGGGTAATAGTCGTCGATGCCTTCGGCCGGTTGGGCATCGGGGCACCAGATGAGCGCCGCCTTCGGAGCCTTGCGAAAAGCCGTGTACACGGTTCGAAAGGCTCGAATGTATTCTCTGGGGTGGCCATGATAGCGGGTCCACTCTCCATTCATTTCGCAGGCAAACCGGATGAAGATGGGCCAGTCGGCGTCACGGGCCTGCGCCACGAAATCTTCCAGGTACCGGTCATCTCGAACGGAAGCGATATCCCGAGGCTCCCAGGAGATGTGCGGGATGGCCCCGTCCGCCTTGAGTGAAGCCACCCACTGCCTGGGAAACGGCGTTCCATAGGACAGGTAGGTGTAATAACTGGCGTGCGACCGCCCGACCCGCTGTTCGAACCCCAGGATGCTGCCGTGCATCTGGCGGTTGTCGAGAAGCGTCATGCCGATATTGTCGTCCCGATCGATGAAGGCGCCCAGATAGCATCCGGTGGCCGGTTCCAGCCTGGCCCCGGTGTCCAGTGCGGTGCGATCCGCATGGGTGGCATCCCGAAGCCAGCTAACGTTCAGGCTGGCACCGTGAGCGGCGGCCTTCATCCGCTCCGCCTGGGCGGCCTGGCGGTCGGACTTCATGTAGATGTCGGCTTCTTTTCGATAGGCGTCCTCGGCCAAATGATGGAAGTGGGCCTGGGCGGCAGCATCGGCCAGGGCCCGCCAACTGGCGGCCTCTCCCTCCTGCTTCGCGGTGGCCTCGAGCCTGGCCAGAGCGGGGGGAATGGCCTGTGTGCGACTGGTCGGGAGATGCAGCGGAAGGTTGGCCTGCACGCCTTCGGGAAGGCCCGCCAGCCGAGCCAGGCTCCGCTCCGGTGTGGGCTCGGGCTTGCTGGACGGCGCCGGGGTCCGCCGGACGGGTGGGGGGGAGGACGACTCAGTCTCCTCGGGCTCAGGGGCCGTCCCGAGCGGGCCCGGATGGACGATGGGCCAGAGCCACAGCGCCCCCATCAACAGCATGACGCCCAGGGCCGCCAACGGGGCTTTGGACCCACCATCCGCCATGCCGACTGCATTCGGGTCTCCGTCACCAGCGCCCTTCAGGAGGAGCCCCTCCGCCTCACCTCTGGCCGGCCGGCGACCTGTGTGGTACCATGGGGGTGCATTGAGTTTTCGCGACTGGTTGAGCAATCTGTTGGGTGGAACCCAGAGCCCGGCCCCGAGTGGTCGTTTCGCCCAGAGACGCGCCGCAACTCGTATCGAGTGTCGCTATAGCGTTGAATGCGTCACCCCTGACGAGCGGTTCAAGGCCACGGTGGTCGACATGAGTTTGACGGGCATGCGACTCTCCATCCCCGCTGAAGTCCCGGTCGGGCTACTCATGACGATCACCACAGAGACTTTGACGGGCGCTGGCAGTGCAGACGCAATCTCTGCAGAAGTCATGTGGTGCCGGCCAGATGCCAGCACTGGTGCCCCAGGAGCTGGCGTTCGCTTTACGGAGACCGAAGCCAGGATCAAGGACTCCTGGGTCAACCTCGCCTTGGTGTCGGCTGGCCTGAAGCCAAATGCGACCAAAGAGCGTCGCCGCCATATTCGTCTACGACGCACCCTGGCTGCGACGGTGACTACCCCGTCCGACTCGTCGGCGGTGGCCGGCCGGATTCTCGATCTGGGCGTGGGGGGCTGCCTTTTCGAAGGGGGCATCGATCCGCGGGTGCGGGTGCCTGTGAAGCTCACCATCGGCCCGTTGGACGACCTGCCGTCGCTGAGTCTCACGGGTCGCACGGTCCACTCCCAGCAGCGCAGCCGCTGGGGGGCTGTTTCTCTGGGTTTGGCTGGCCTGGGGGGCGCTCCCAACATGGCCGTGCAACTCGGAGACGTCAACACCTGGAAGGTCGGCATCCAGTTTGAGCGGCTTTCGGACGCCCTGGCAGAGCAATTGCACATCTACCTGGCCCGACTGGCGGAGGATCTCAAGCGCCGCCGCACGGACGACATTGCCAGCGATCCCACCTAGCCCTCAAACCGCCGGCTTCAGCACCGCCAGCAACTCGATAGACGGCGTGCCAGGGAACATGTCGAACGGCACCGCCCGCGCCACTTGGTAGCCGTGCTCGCTCCACACTCGCAGGTCGTCGGGTGCTCGGTCGATATTGCAGAAGATGTGGCACACCGCCCCGGGGTGGAGGTCCGCCACCGTCTCGATGACGCCGGGTATCGGACCGGCCCGGGGCGGATCCAGGATGACGACGTCGTGGGGGCCGCACCCCTTCAGAAACTTCTCCAGCCCCTGCCGCCGGACGTCCCCGGCGTGGAACCTCGCGTTGGCGACCTGCTGACGCTTGGCATTGT
>DASYBA010000731.1:0-4202 GCA_036501005.1 Candidatus Xenobia bacterium
CCACCTGTGGAACTCCTGACGGCGGCGCTCGCCTTTCAACTGCAAGGCGAGCCCGTCACCACCCGGGTGTTGCAACCCCCGTACATCAGCCCGATGACGCCGACCCCTTGCCGGTGGTTCGAGGTCGACTGGTTGCACCCCGATACGGACGTGCCGGCTGTCGAAGGGGTCGTCGACCTGGCGGATGGCCGCGACGTCGAGATCACCGAGCACCCCCCGAAACCCGACTGGAGCCAGTTGCCGTCTCCAGACCCGACGCTGGGCGAGACGAGGCCCCCGCACTGGGGCGTACCCACGCACCTCATGAGTGCCTCGGTCCAGACCTGCGTCCTCTCTCCCGATGATCAACGCGTGGCCTACAAGTTGAGGGACGGCAGTGTCTGGGTATCGGCTGGCGTCGGTCCGCCTTCCGACGAGGTGCTGCAGCATGCCGAAGCCGGCAATCTGGCCTGGTCGCCGGACAATGCGACGCTGGCGGTAGGGCCCGTGCTGGTGAACGTGTCGCAGGCTCGTTCGACTCGTATTCCCGTGGCGCTGGACGACACGCTCGTGCATTGGATGTCGGGCGCAGAGGCGGTGCTGGTCGATCGACAGGGCACGGTCTGGTGGCACGACGGCAAGGTGGACCGCCTGTCGCCCGGGTTCATCCCCCGGCCGAGTCCCGATGGGCGAACCGTGGCCGTGGCGGTAGGTCCGAACTACGACCAGTTCCTGCACGCCGAGACCGGGCCGCTGTCACAGGCGCATATCGAACTCGTCGATATGCGCACGCAGGGCCACCGGACACTGGCCCCGGGCTATCAGGCCGAGTGGGTCGACGGGACCCACGTGGCAGTCATGTCTCTTTCGCCCTACGGCGACACCTTCACCCCTCGATTGACGGTGCAGACCGTAGCACCGTAGCGGCGCGGAGGAAAGCGTCGTCAGGAGACGAAAATTCGGAGCGTGACGTGGACCGTTCGACATGCCCAGCCCACCGACATGGTGGATATCATTCGGCTCTGCCGGCAGCGTGAAGGGCACCTTCATGAAGGCCACGGACTGACCATCCCGCAGCGTATCGAAATTCGTGCCAGGCTCTATCATGCGGCGACTGACCGTCTGGGAACCGTGGCGGAGACACCGGTGCTGTTGGCCGAGCGGGACGGACGAGTGGGGGGCTACATGGCCCTGGTGCTGGGCCAGAAGGAAAGCATCACCGACGAGCAGCAGGTCACCATCTTCGACTTCTCCGCACCCGGCGCAGACGGTCCGGAAGTGCTGGCCGCGCTGCTACGGGTGGCCGATGCCATGGCCCAGGAACGCGGGGAGCAGTACTTTGTGGTCAACATACCCCCGCACGCGACCACGGAAGAGGCCTGGTTTCAGCAGGCCGGGTTCAGTCCTGACCTGGTGCGTATCGATCGCCCCGTGTCGACCGATCCGCCCCCGGGCATGCGTGAAGACGGGTATCGGACACGCCCCAGCGATCCCACCGACCTCTTGTTCATTTTGTACCTGAATACCCTGGCGGCTCCCTTTACCATTCCACCCAACCGGACTCGGGACGAGCACTTCGTCGGCCAGCGCTACCTGCAGATCTATTCGGAGATGGACTACCGGCCCTCCAACCCGAAGTTCAAAGTGCTGATTGCCGAGAAGATCAAGCCCGTGATTTCTGCTGGCTTCATCATGCTGCAGCTCGGCTGGCGAGACGAGATGACCCTCGAGCCGGTCGGCTATCTTTACGACATCGCGGTGCATCCCGACCACATGGGTCAGCATCTGGCGCTCCTTCTCGTGCATGAGGGGCAGAAGCTGCTCAGTACCCTGGGCACTCGCTGGCTGATAGCCGACATCAGCGCCACCAACCCGCGTCCGCTCAAGCTGGCGCTGTCGTATCTAGGGTTTAGCGTGATGTATCGCCGCTGGGCTCGGGCCGTGCCGGCCGTCAAACCCCGAAGCTAGTCAGGCTGGGACGGGTGTTGGGAAACCTTCGAACTAAAACATTGATGATAGGTTAATTTTTACGGGATGCCTAGACGGTAGCCAACACGTCTTGATATACTTACCAACAAGAACCAACAAGATTTGAGGAGGTCAGTACCATGGCACTGCCGTTAATTGGGATTGGTGCAGAGTTGGGTGAAGCTGTCGGCGGCGCCGGCAAGCTGGGCGGCGAGGCCGCCGGCGGTGCCGGGAAGGCCGGGAAGGCCGGGAAGTCCGGCGGCGCCGGGAAGAGCGGCAAGGGTGGCATGGCCAAGATGGGCAAGATGGCCATGAACCCGGCCAAAGGGCTCATGGGCATGGCCGGCAAGGCCATGAAGGGCGGCGGCGGAGGCGGCGGAGGCGTCAGCCCGATGCTGGGCATGGGCGCCGAGGCCATGATGTAAATCTCTGCCCCGAGATGAGAGAGCCCGCGATGGCGGGCTTTTTCACTTTTCGGGGGCTTGGGTCTTGAGAGGGATCCACGGCCTTTTTCTTTAACACGGACTCAAACTTTCAACCGGAGAGGCTTCATCATGGACAAGACCCCGCACGCGGACGCGCAGCATCCCGAGGACGAATCGACCGAACTCGAAGAGGGCGAGGAGGGGGCGGAATACTCCGCAGAGGAGTACGAGGAAGAGGAGGGCCCGCCGCCCGAGCCGGCGGCCGTCTGCCCCGCGTGCCACACGGCCAATCCGGAAAAGAAGTGGCTGTGCCCATCGTGCGGCGCCTTGACCGCCTCTCTGGAAGTGGAGAAGGTGGCGGAGGTCGACATCAACCCGGAGACCCCCGAAGGCTATTTCCAGGTCGACGTCGTCAGCAACGAGGGACTGCCGGGCGAAAAGAAGTTTCACAAGAGCTTTCCCATGGAGGAAGGCCGCAACTGGAAGCGTCTTCACGAGTGCGCGGCCGGCGCCCTGGATGGCAGCATGACCGACGAGGTCTACAAGGCCAAGCTGGACGAAACCATCCAGATTGCCGACACCGGGGTCAAGCTGTTCCAGGCCGACGTGGTCAAGGCTCGTCTCAAGCCGGCCTCCGAGCAGAACCAGGCTCTCGCCCAGGCGACCGCGGAGTGTGCGGCCCACCTTCTATCCGCCTGCCAGGAAATGCTCAAGTGGTTGACCACGCGCCATGCCGCCAACGTGCAGCGGGGCCTCGACATGGCGGTGCAGGCCTTCAAGACGCTGGATCAAGTCCGCGAAATCGCGTTCGACGCTGCCAACGACGAGTGGGACGTGCACGAAGCGGCACAGCAGGGTGCCGCCCCGCCGACCCCGCAGATCGGCTGAGTCGGCCTCATGGATCCTTGTCGACGGGTCGGAGGCGGGCGGCCAGTTGTACCAGGAGGGCGGCGTCCGGAACACTGGCTAACGAGACGGTGAACCACGGCACCGCTGCCCCTCGGCGGAGAATGGACAGGCTCGTGCCGCTCACTTCGGGCACGACGTCAACCCGTTCGAGGTCCGCCCAGGGCAGGCGTCCCGACGCAGCCTGGAGACCATCCTTGTCCAGCGTGATGGGCCCCAAGGCGAGCGAACCCCCGTTTGCCAAGGTGGCCTCAGCCGCCGGCAGGTGCAGGGCCAGGTGCTTTTCCTGGACGATCAAGACAAGGTCTCGCATGTCGGGCGTCAGCGGCACCCCCACGGTTCGGCCGTTGTTCAGCGCCACGCTGAGGCCCTCGCCGAGCGCGGCATAGGCCCCGCGCCACTCCCCCAGCACCATGCCGTGCAGGGCCTGCATGTCCGACCACTGGAAGGCGGCCGGCGCTCGACCATCTTCGACGATCATGCCGTGCTCATAGAGCAGGACACGGCGGTTGGGCTGGTTGGCCCTCACCCACATGCTGATGCCCAGACCCGTCGCCACGGCCACCAGGAGACCTCCGACGACGTGCGCACCGGAGGAGTGCTTCAAGAACTGGTCGAGCGCCATCAGGGCACAGCATAGCGTGCCCAGCAACGACATGAGCATGGCGGGCCGCACGTCTCCCACGGCGGAAAATTCCCGGCAAAACCCTCCCAAGACTTCGGTCCCCACTATTTTTGGGGTCGACTGAAGCGCCACGATGCATGTATACTTCCTGCCGCCCCCTATGCCTGCCGCCGTCCATCCGTCATTCGTGCCGTAACGCTTCGATAGGGTCCAGCCGAGACGCCTGGAGCGCCGGGTAAAAGCCGAAGAAGATCCCGACCAGGGCCGAGCAGGTAAAGGCCAGCACCATGCTCTGGCTG
>DASYBA010000732.1:0-9356 GCA_036501005.1 Candidatus Xenobia bacterium
GCCGGCCGTGCACCACATGGAGGAGCGGGGCTGCAAGTTCGCCGCGTTTCGCGTCCGTATCGTGCAAGGCCAGCCCAACCTGCGCGACCACGACGAGATTCGCTGGCTCACGGCCCATGAGATACGCCGATATCGAATGCACCGCTTCGATCAAGAAGTGGCCGCCTGTCTGTCAAAGCGGTGAGATCGCCGCGCTTTCGTCCCCGCCGTTATCGGCTCAAGGCGGCGCCCGCGGCGGCGGTGCGAGAAGGGCACCCGTGGGTCTATCGCGACAAGCTGAGCAGCGTCACCGAGAAGTTCGCCGACGGTCAGTGGCTCGAGCTGCTCGACCCCCACGACGGCATCGTCGGCTACGGCATCTACCATCGGGAGGGCGGAGTCGGCATTCGAGTGCTGGGGCCCACGCTCCCAGACGTTCGAGAAACGGTGGCCCAGGCGGTACGCCGCCGCCGAAAATTGCAGAACGAGACCGACGCGTATCGAGTAATCAACGGCGAGAACGACGGTCTTCCCGGCGTCGTGCTGGACGTCTATGCAGGATGGGGCGTGCTGCAGACCTACCAGCCCGGGGTCGACAGCCTGGGTCGATATGCCGCCGCCCTCGCATGCCAGCAGCTCGAGTTGAGGGGGCTGGTGTGGAAGCTCCCGCATCGGCGCATCGGGCCCGGCGCAGACATGGCCCGCATTCTGCGGGGGCATCCACCGGACGTGGTCGAGTTTCACGAAGGCTCTCTGCAGCTTAGCGCAGACCTCCTGGCCGGCCAGAAGTCCGGCACCTTCCTCGATCTGCGGGGTCTGCGGCGCTGGCTGCGGCGTCAGCCCCTGGAGAAGACCGCGGTCTTGAATCTGTTTGCCTACACGGGCATGGCCGGTCTGGCCGCCTGCGCTGCCGGCGCCGCCATGGTGGTGAACGTCGATGCCGCCCAGCCTTCTTTGGATTTCGGCGCCCGCCACCACGCCCACCCTGCCCAGCGCTGGGTGTGCGCCGACATCTTCCGCTGGCTGTCGACGCCAGACTCTGTTCGATACGACCTCATCATCGTGGATCCCCCCTGCATGGCCTATACCATGGCTCAGGTGCCAAAAGCCTTGGCCGCCTATCGGAAACTGTATACCTCGGTGGCTCGCCGTCTTAAGCCGGGTGGGCGCATCGTGGCCTGTTGCTGTACCTCCCGCATTGCCCCGGCGCAATTCGATAGCACTCTCTCGAGCGCCCTCCCGAACATGGCCATCCAGGAGAGACTGCCGCATGAGCCGGACCATCGTGCCCGCTTCAGCGAGGCCAACTATCTCAAGATTGTTGTCTTAGGGCCAAAGCGGCCTTGATGGCGGCCGGGCCATTCACGACCCCCGCGCCCTGAGCGTCTGGGCCATCCTTCAGATAGGGGTCGGCAGTGCCTCGCAGAATCGACAAGACCTGAGCCTGCGTCAACGACGGATTCGCCTGCAGTATGTCGGCGATGAGCCCGCTCACCAGCGCGGTGCTCTGCGATGAACCCGACAAGGCGATGTACGAACTTCCGATATGGGGCTTGTCGGCCTGATCTTTTTTCGAGCCCACCACGAGAGGGCCCCAGACCAGGGCCCCGGGGGCCAGTACGTCCGGTTTGTGGAGGCCGCCGAGGGTGGGTCCTCGGCTCGAATCGTCGTACACCGCGTGCTGTGCGTGGTCGGTGCTGTGGTGATCGTCCAGCGCGCCGACGGTGATGACGTTGGGGTCGTAGCCGGGCGTATCGATGGTGCCAGCCGTGGGTCCCTCGTCCCCGGCCGCCACGACGACGATGAGCCCCGCTTTGATGGCGTCTTCGCAGGCCTGCGCCCAGACGTCTTTCTGCCACGGCACGGTGGCGGTCTCGCCCAGCGACATGTTGACCACCCGAATGCCCAGCTTGTTCTTGTTGGCCATCACCCAGCGCAGGCCCGCAATGGCCTCGTCTTCCGTCGTGATGCGAACCCCGACGATGCCAGCGTCGGGCGCTGCCCCCAAAATCCGGTGATGGCTGCGGGTGCCATCGCCGGCAATCAGGCCGGCGATGTGCGTGCCATGGCCAAAGTCGTCGAAAGGCTCTTTCTTGCCCTTCTCCATATCGACAAAGCCTTTGTAGGCGTGCTTGAGGTCGGGGCCCACGACCAGGCCCGAATCGATGACGGCGACCGTCACACCCTGGCCGGTGTACCCGTCTTTCCAGACCTGGTCCAACCCCATGACCTTGCGGTCGACGTCGACGGGCCACGGGGACGTGTGGGGCTTCGCCGAGTGGCCCGGGACGTTGGCGGCGTCGCCGTCGTCGAAGTCGATGGTGGTGTCGACGAAGACGTGCGTGTGCTTGGGCAGGCCGTGCACGAAGTCGCTGGCCTGGGCGACCGGCACTTCTGCAATGAGGCCGGGGACGGGGGAGAGCGATCCCACGATGTGGGTCGATTTGTCCTTGCCAAGCTGCCTTCGCAGCGCATCGAGCTGCTTTTGATTCTCGACCGACACCATGAACGCGAGACGGCCGTCGTTGCTGACGTCGTCGTCGTCGTAGACGAGGTCGGTCCCGGCAATGGCATGGGACGCGGCAGGAGCCGGGGGGGTGCTACGGGTGCTCTGTAGGATCACTCACACAACGGTACCATGAGGCGCCCCGAAGGGTAAACGCGCAAAAGTTAACATGTCCCCAACTACTGAAAGATGAAGTTGGCACCCAGGTCGTAGTTGAGGCTGTTGGGGGGGAAATAATTCGGTTGTACCAGGCTGGTGGTCTGGGTCAGACCGCCCGGCCCGAAGCCTGCAAAGGCGAGGTAGTTGATGGCGGAATTGACGTCGGAGGGCGTCAACGGCACGCTGGGGTCGAGGCACGCCACGTAGAAGTTCGTGATGGTGGCCGCCACGACCGCATAGGTGTCGGTGGTATTCAGGGTGATCGGCGCCGACAAGGCGTGGTAGCGGAACACGCCTGCCGCGGTGTCGCCAGGTTGAACCATGACCGAGCCGAGGAGCGAGTTGGTCGTGATGTCGTACAAACCCACCGGCACCGGGACGAACGTCTCGGCCCCGTTGGCCAGCATGCCCAGGTTCGAGTCGTAGTAGCCAAGCTGTGTGACCGTGATGGCCTGGTTGGCGGTGAACTCATACCCTTCGAGGTAGGACCCCTGGGTGTAGTTGAAAATCTGGCTGCTCGACCCGCCATCCAGCCCGCCATCCCAGACATAGCCGGCCACCGGCGTGCCCGCAGGCGAGGGCGAGGGCGAGGGCGTCGACTGCTGCGTCAACGTGATGTCGACGGACTGGCTGGCACCGGCATTCACCTCGGTGGCGGCGCTCCCCGCATACGATACCCCTCCGGACAGCGCCGTGGCGTTCACCGTCAGCGGCACGTCGGAGGGCACCGTCAGCGAGACCGCGCTCGTCTGGCCGATGACCACCGTCTGATCGGTGACGCCCGCGACCGTAGTGCCGCCGGATGTCAGCACCGAGAGAGACAGCTCGAGGGAGGTGGGCGGGTTGGGGGCGGCCGCACTGGCCAGACGCAACCGCACTCCGAGGCCGCCGGACCCGGCGGAGGCCGACGAGTCCAGGGCGGTCGTCCCCCCTCCTCCGCTGCTGCCGCAGCCTGCGGTCCAGAGACCCAGAGCGAGCAGGAGCACCCCTCGAAAACTCTTGAGCATGGCCGCCAATTTGGCGGCCGGTGCAGGAGTCCTCCCGGTAGGCCAGTCGAACATTCGGCCCGTGGAGCTGCACCCGCCGGGCACTGTTCTTGCTGGCCGCTACGAAATCGTCCGTCTGCTGGGTCGGGGCGGTTTCGGGGCAGTCTACCAGGCCTCCGGCAACGGCCGCATGGTGGCCATCAAACAGCGTATCGACGCCATCTCCGGGATCGACAGCGAGTACCTGGAGACTCGGTTTGAGGCCGAGTGTCGAATGCTGGAGAAGCTCGAACATCCCGCCATACCCCGAATCTTCGAGCACTTCAAGTGGGAAGATTCGGGCTACCTGGTGATGGCGTTCATCCCCGGCCAGGCGGCCGACGACTGGCTGCACCGGACGCACCCGTCGGTCGAGGACATCCTCCGCCTCGGGGTCGACATCTGCCAGGTGCTCGAGTACCTGCACGGGCAGCCCAGCCCGATCATGCACCGGGACATCAAGCCGCCCAACATCATCGTGCAGGACGACGGCAAGCCCGTGCTGGTCGACTTCGGGCTGGCCCGGGTGCTGGACCTCGGGCAAACCAGCACCCAGGTGGGCACCATCGGCTACGCCCCCTTGGAGCAGGTTCGAGGCAAGCCGGAGCCGTGCTCCGACATCTACTCCCTGGGCGCCACGCTCTACCACTTGCTGACCGGCCAGGCGCCGCAGCCTTTCGCGATTGCCCGCCTGGAACCGTCGACCCGCCTGTCAGCCCGGGTGTGCGACGTGGTGGCCATGGCGACGCAGCAGAACCCGGGCCGACGTTTCTTGACCGCCACGCGCATGCGGCAGGCCTTGGAGGGGGCGCTGGCCGAGCTGCGAGGGGAGGCGGTGCAGAACTTCTACCCAGACATCGCCGCGCCGGGCCGGCGGCCGTGGTTCTCCTCCCCATGGGCGTGGGTGGGGATGGCCCTGGTGGCTGCAGGAGCGGCCGATCTGTGGTTTCACTTGCTGCTGGCGCCGCGAGTCGCCCCGCTCCCCGAATCCCCCACCGAAGACCGCCCAGTCACCGTTTTTTCCCTCCACCCAGAAGACGTCGACAGCGTGTCGCGCTCGGCCATGGGCAGCTTGCTGGCGTCTGACAGCCGCACCGACTGGGTCTTCATCCGTCAGGCCCATGCTGACGCCCACGACGAGTTTGCGGTGCAGGCCGCGCCCCAGACCCAGGAAGGCGGCGAGCTGGAGCTCGGTGCGCTGGGCACCGCCGGCCGGCTTCCTCTCGAGGCTTCGGTCACGCTGGAGGCTCGGGAGGGGGACGTGGACGCGGTCATGTATTACGAAGACGTGCGCGCCCAACTGGTGTTTTCAGCCTCGACCGGGCGCTGGAGAGGAGAGCTGGACCGGTTGCGGGCGCACAGCGCGAGAACGCTCTCGACGGCCGCCAACCCGCTCCGCATCACGTTGCAGCTAACAGACGCGGGAGCTGATTTGTCGACGGCCGACGCCCAGTCTTGCCATCTCGACGCGCCCATCGGCGCATCCGACGGCATGGGATTCGTCATCCTTCCGCACGTCGACCGCGCCAACGGACGACTCTACGTGCGCAATCTCCGCATCACTCATCCGCCGGCCCGGCGCCGTGTGCCGTGGCATGCCCTGCTGGCCCTCGGCATGATGCTGGCGGGGGTGCTGGTGTTTGCCTGGAGCAGGCGCCGACGCCCGCCAGGGTGAAACCCCGCTACAAATTTTCAGGAGGACGGCATGAGCTCGCTGGAACTTCCGCAACCCCTCGACGAGGTGTTGACGCAAAACGGCGTACGCTTCTTCCGAGTGGTCTGGTGCGACAATGGGGGGGTGATCCGCGGCAAGGCCATCCACCTCCAGTCGCCCACCTACCCGCTCACCGACGGGGTGGGCATCTCGGTGGCCCAGCAGGCCATTCCGGCCACGGCGGACATGGTCGCCCCCGACACCGGGCTGGCGCCGGTCGGCGAGGTCCAACTGGTGCCCGATCCCTTGACGGTCACCATCCTGCCGTACGCGCCGACCCACGTGCGGGCCCTGGGCGACATGTACCGCGACCGGCGCCCGTGGGCGCTCTGCCCCCGCTACTTTCTCCGCCGCTCCATCCTGGCCTTGGCCGAACACAAGCTCGAATTCAAGGCAGCGTTTGAAAACGAGTTCTACTTGTTGCGTTCAGCCCGCGACCTGGAGACAGTCGATACGACGCCTTTCGGCTCGACCCGGGCGTTGGATCTCAACCGGGAAGTGCTGGACGACATCTGCGAGGCCCTGGTGCAGCAGGGGATCCTGGTCGAACAATGTTATGCCGAGTCCGGCCCCGGGCAGTTCGAGATCTCTGTTCGATACGTCGACGCGATGCAAGCGTCCGACCACCAGATCGCTTTTCGAGAGACGGTACACGCCATCGCTCACCGCCACGGACAGATCGCCTCCTTCCTGCCCAAGATCTTCGAAGGACAGGCGGGCAGCGGATGTCATCTCCACTTCAGCCTGTGGTCGGCAGGCGAGAACGTCACCTCGACCGAGGGCGCCTTGTCGGGGCGGTCCCGCTCGTTCATGGCAGGCATCCTGCACCATCTGCCGGCGCTCCTGGCCATCACGGCGCCCTCGCCAAATTCGTATCGTCGACTGATCCCGCGCACGTGGAGCGGGGCTTGGCGGGCCTGGGGCATGGACAACCGGGAGGCCGCCTTACGCGTACCCTCCAACCTCACCGGTCGTGGACCTTTGCATATCGAATTGAAGACGGTCGATGCCACCGCCAACCCGTACCTGGCCACGGGGGCGATCATGGCCTGTGGCCTGGATGGGCTGAAGAACGACCTGCCGCTGCCCGAACCCTTCACCGTCGACCCCGCCTCGGTGCCCAGCGCCGAGCCCCTGCCTCGCAACCTGGGCCAGGCGCTGGCCGCCCTCGAGCAGGACGGGGTGCTGCTGGCCGCGCTGGGAGAGCCCCTGGCCCGTGCCTTCATCGGGGTCCGGCGGGCCGAGTGGAACGCCCTCCAGGATGCCTCGCTAGACCATGAGGTGCGACAGTTGCTGGTGAGGTACTAGCTGGATCTCGACGGAATTCCCCTGGTCGACGGCCATGCCCATCCGATCTGGCGATCGGCCTTGTCGATCTTTGCGGAGGCTTTCACGGAAGGTCGCCAGCCCACACTCGATACGCTCTTCTACCGCCGGAGCTGCCGGGCCCTGGCCGAGCTCCTGGGATGTCCCGAGGAGGGC
Source organism: Candidatus Xenobia bacterium (assembly GCA_036501005.1). Lineage (GTDB taxonomy): Bacteria > Vulcanimicrobiota > Xenobia > RGZZ01 > DASYBA01 > DASYBA01. The sequence continues at coordinate 6,866 of DASYBA010000732.1, forward strand.
CTGCAGGAAGAGCGGCAGCGAAGGGGTCTCGAGGGGCTGTATCGAGAGTACCTCCAGCGGGCCGGCCTGGCAACGCTGCTCCTCGACGACGGTTGGTTGCCGGAGGCAAGCTTGCCGGTGGCATGGCATGCCCAGGGGGTCGAGGTGCGGCGGATCTTGCGCATCGAGACGCTGGCCGAAGGGCTGTCGTCGCCGAGCTTTGCCGCCTTTGTCGAGCAGTTTCGACACGAATTGGAGACCGTCGAGGCGGTGGGCTTCAAAAGCATTGCCGCCTATCGGGGCGGGCTGACGGTGACGCGGCCCACGACATCGGCTGCGGCCGAGGCCTGGGCGGGCCGCGCCCCTCGCCTGAGCGACCGCCGTCTCCTCGACTACCTGCTGCGGGAGGCTCTGGAAGTGGCGTCGCGACGGGAGCTACCGGTGCAATGGCATACCGGGTTCGGCGATGCGGATCTGTCGCTTTTCGAGTCCAATCCGCTACTTCTGCAACCTCTGGTCGAGGCTTTTCCCAACGTCCCCTTCGTGCTGCTTCACTGCGGTTATCCATACGCACGTGAGGCAGGCTGGCTGGCTTCGGTGTATCCCAACGTGTATGTCGACTTTGGCCTGGCCGTCCCTTTCCTCAGCCGCGCCGGGATGCGCGAAGCCCTTGACGGCCCTCTTGCATCTGGCGCCGACGTCCCGCGTGATGTACTCTTCCGACGCCAGCCGAATTCCGGAGTTGTTCTACCTGGGGGCCCGGGAAGGGCGGCGGGTGGTCCAGCACGTGCTGGAGGCGACGGTGGCCGATGGCGATCTCACCTGGGCAGAGGCGGAAGTCGTGGCGCAACACATTCTGGCCGGGAACGCCCACCGGCTCTACAGGGTGTAGGCTGGAGGAGAGCGAAACGCTTGAACCGCTTGCTGGAGTTCGACCATGTCACCTGCCAGATGCACGATCGTCTGTTGCTCGACGACGTGACCTTCAGCATTCCAGGGGGACAGTGGGTGGCTATCGTAGGGCGCAACGGCAGTGGCAAGACAACCCTCGCTCGACATGCCAACGCGCTCCTTGTGCCCACCCAGGGAGAGGTGCGGGTCAACGGCATGAGCACGGCGGACGCGCATCTACGATTCGATATCCGTCGCACCGTGGGTCTGGTGTTTCAGAACCCCGACCACCAGATGGTGGGTTCGGTGGTCGAGGAAGACGTGGCCTTCGGTCCGGAGAACTTCGGACTCTCCCCCGCCGAGGTGCGAGAGAGAGTGGCGCGTGCGCTTCTCACCACCGGGCTGGCCGGCCTGTCGCGACGCCCTGCTCACGCCTTGTCGGGCGGCCAGAAGCAACGTCTTGCCATTGCGGGTCTCCTGGCCCTCGAACCGGCCTGCATGGTGTTGGACGAGCCGACGTCCATGCTGGATCCGGAGGGGCGAGAAGAAGTCATGGCGGCGCTGCGCACCCTGCATCGGGAGCACAGCATGGCCATCGTGATGATCACCCACGCCATGGAGGAAGTGGTGCAGGCGGAAAGAGTGCTGGTGATGAGCCGGGGCCGGGTGGCGTTTGACGGGCCTCCAGCCGATCTCTTTGGCGACGAAGTGCGGCTGGCGGCGCTCGGGCTGGAACCGCCGGCGGCCGTGCAAGTGGCCGCCGCCCTACGACAGCAGGGCTTTTTTCCGCCCGCCGAGGCGCTGACGGCCGAGGCCCTGTACCACTGGTTGCAGGGTCGAAAGATGGAGGTTTCCCCGTGAGGGTGTGTAAATTGTTCAGATCTCAGATGGTAAGTGGGCTAACCCTGAACGATGGTTATGCCATCGCTCCAGCCCCCGCCCAGCACAGGCCGGGGGGGTCCCCAGCGAAGCGGCTGGGGGGCGGAGCCCGGAAAGGCAGGTGATGGGAGTGCCCCACACCACGCTCGAAGTGGGCGGGTTGACTGATATCGGCATGGTCCGGTCTCGCAACGAAGACTCCATGGGAAACTGGACGCCGGAGCCATCGATATTCGAAAAGCGGGGGCATCTCTTCATCGTCGCAGACGGCATGGGCGGCCACGCAGCCGGCAACGTCGCCAGCAAGATGGCAGTAGAACTTAGCACTCGCACCTACTATTACAGCCCGTACTCGGAAAATCCCGGAGAAAACCTGGAGTACGCCGTCAAGGTCGCCAATCGGGAGATCTACGACGAGGCCCAACGCAATCCTGACTACCACCGCATGGGCACGACCTTCGTGGGCATCGTGGCCTACGGCGACGAAGGCTATGTGGCCAACGTGGGCGACAGCCGAGCGTACATGGTGCGCAAGGGCGCCATCCAACAGGTGACCAAGGACCACAGTTGGGTGGCCCTGCAGGTGGAGATGGGCGAAATCACCCAAGAGGAAGCCGAAACCTCGCAGAACCGCAGCATCCTGCTGCGCTGCCTGGGTGAAAAGCCCGACGTCCTGGTCGATTCCCAGGTCTTGAAGCTAGAGCAGGACGACCTCTTCATCCTGTGTTCCGATGGGCTGCAT
>DASYBA010000733.1:0-8655 GCA_036501005.1 Candidatus Xenobia bacterium
ATGGACCTGGAACAGTGGCGACGACGACGCCGCGCTGCTCAGCCGTCCCCCAGGCGGTCCCTGTCTGGCCGCTTCGGGAGACGCCTACGGCGTCAACCGGCTGACCGCTCTCGACCCGGACACTGGAGCCGTTCTCTGGACCCGCCCCCGAGCCTACCTGAGCAATCTTCCCCCCACTCTGGGGCCGGATGGCCGCCTGTACGGCGACGCCTTCGACTGCAACGCCATCAACGTCTGGAATCCCAGCACCGGCGCCGTGCAGCAACATCTGGATCTGCCTTTCGCCCCCACCACCCGGCCCACGGCCGACGCCCAGGGCACCCTTTTTGTGGGCGGCTCCCGCACCCCCTTGGACGCCCAGTCCGAAGCCCTGCACGCCATCGACAGTCGCACCGGGCAGGAGAAATGGTCCGTTCCGTTGCGGGGCGGCCTCATCGCCGAAGCCCCGGTCGTCGCCCATCACGAGGTGCTCTGCACCGGCCGCGATGGCAAGGTCTATGCCCTGGACGAAGAGACTGGAACCCCACGGTGGGTGTTTGCTCCCCAGACGCCCATCACCCACAGCGTGGCCGTGTCGCCGGCGGGCACTGTCTTCGCCGTCGACGAGCATGACACGGTCTACGCGCTCCACGAAGGGCAGCCCACCTGGACCGCTCCGCTGCAGAGCCCCCCACCCAACCCCTACGGACTGCCCGACCTGGACGTCTCTCAGCCCCTCCTGGCAGCCCCCGACGGGCACGTCTACGCCTCGACCAGCGGCCACTCGGTGCGGGCCCTGGATGGGCAGACCGGCACTCAGCTCTGGGAACATCCGGCCGACACGTTCCAACCCCCGACCCTCGATGCCCAGGGGGACGTCCTGGTGACGAACAGCGATGGGAGTGTGCTGGCGCTCTCGCCCTCCCAGGGCGACACCACTGCGCCCGGCGCGGCTGTCCTGTCGACGCTGGCCGGAACGCTCGCCGGCTACTGAGCGGGACCGTTGGAACCCTGAGGCTGGCTCTGGATATAGTGGGTCTTCACCGCAATGTCGAGGGCCGCCGCATTGACGTCCTCGTGCTGGGCCAGCGCGTTGGCCAGCGCGTCGCCGATCTCTCGCAGAATGCGGCGGTAGTGTGGAACGACCGGCTCCAACCGTCCCACGTTCATCTCGCGCAGGAAGACCCGCAGGCCGGGATGCTGGGTGAGGAACTGGAAGTACTGGGGCGACAGGGTGACCTGCTTGTTGGCGGGCAGGAACGGTGCCGACGTCGTCCACGCCACCGACTGTTCGAAGTCGGTGGCCCACTTGGCGAACTGGTAGGCCTCACTCTTGTCGTGGGCGTCGCGGGTGACGGCGAAGCCATACGAGGTCAAATGTTCGACCTTGATTTTGTTGATGGGAAAGGGCGCTGCCATCATGGGGAGTCCCTTGTTCTCGGCCTGCAGAAGCGTTTCGGGCGAGCCCAGGAACATGGCGTAGTGGCTGGGGTCCGCATCATCGGTCGGGGGACTCACCCGATACTTGTAGACCAGGTCTGTCATGAAGCCCACCAGCCGCTCAGCGGCAGGCTTTTGCGGGGTCGGGGAGGCGGTGGGGCCGGCGGCCGGGGTAGAACTGGCCGCTGGGGTGGGGCTGGCTGCCGGAGTCGAACCGGCCGCAGGGGTGGCAGGGGCCGCCGGAGCCGGCCCGGGCACCGGGTTGGCGGTCAAAACCGGGGGCGACGGTGGGATAGCAGCGACTGGCTGCGCCTGGTCAGCAGCGTTCAACATGTCGGCCCCCATCTCCCAGAGCATGAGGGAGTAGAGGCGACCCAGATCGGCATTCGAGGGGAGTTCGAAGCCCCACAGGCCGCGGGCGGGATCGGTCAACTGCTTGGCATCGACGACCAGGTCGCCCCAGTTCACCGGCGGTTTCTTGATGCCTTTCGCTTTGAACAGGTCAGTGTTGTAGACCAGGGCCGTATCGGTTGCGAACGTCGGCAGGGTCCACAGCTTGCCGTCCCGACAAGAGAGATTGTACAGGCAGGTAAAGGTATCGACTTTGGCGACGATGGTCGCCATGGCGCCGGTGCCCGCCATCAGGTCCTGGACCGCCACGATTTTCTGACGGTCGATCAACTGATCTTGCCAACTGACGTCAATCAGGGCGACGTCGGGCAGCGTCGGTGCAGTGGCCAGAGCTTGCCGAAGGGCATCCGAATCGATATAGTTGCGAGGCTGTACCGAGAGGTAGGGGTGGGTCGCTTCATAGCGCTTCAGCATCTGGCCGAACTGGTCCCCGTAGGGGGCCTTCAACGCATACCATACGACCATGGGAGTATGCGCATCGTCGGCTACGGCCGGGCCAGCTAGCATCAGACCCAGGGCCACCGACATCCACACACGCTTCATGCGCTTCATCCCTTCGTAGCGATCGCCAGTGCAGCATCCATCTGTTGCAGGGCACGCTCGATGTTCTCTATCGAGTTGGCGTAGGAGAGACGTAGGTAGCCCTCACCTGCGGCTCCGAAAGCCGTGCCGGGGAGCGTCGCGACCCCGGCCGACTCCAGCAGGTAGTCGGCCAGCTCGGCAGACGGGCGTCCGAGCGGTCGAATGTTGGGAAACACGTAAAACGCGCCTTGCGGGGAGCGACAGGTGACGCCCGGCAGCCGGTTCAAACCCTCCACCATGCGCACCCTGCGCCGGGCAAATTCGGCAACCATGGCGACAACCTCTTCCTGCGGCCCTTCCAGCGCCGCGATGCCAGCCCACTGCACGAAGGTCGTGACAGACGAGACGGAGTTGATCAGCAACCGGGTAACTCGCTGGCAGACCGGGAGCGGCATGGCCGCGTACCCCAGACGCCAGCCCGTCATGGCGTGGCTCTTGGAGAAGCCGTCTACCAGCATGGTCCGGTCGACCATGCCGGGCAGCGAGTAGATGCTGTGATACTCGCCTTCATATACCATCCTTGAATAAATTTCGTCAGTCAGGATGAGGATGTCCTTCTCCTCGGCGAGGGCGGCAATCCGCTCCACGTCTTGTCGAGTCAGCACGCCACCGGTGGGATTCTGGGGCGAGTTCAACACCAGGAGACGGGTTCGAGGGGTGATCAGGCGAGCCATCTCGTCTACGTCGAAGCGGAAATCGAGGGCCTCGTGCAGGGGCACCGGCACGGCTCGCCCCCCCAGGTATTCGACAATGGTCGCATAGGCGGGGTAGGCGGGCGCACAACACAGGACCTCGTCGCCGTCTTCCACCAGCACCGACAGAATGCTGAAGATCATGTCCTTGCAGCCGGGACTGACCGCGATGCGGTCTGGCGAGACCGCGACGCCTCGCGACCGGCGGAGGTGGTGCGACAGGGCTTCTCGCAACTGCAACAGCCCCTGCGAAGACGCATAGTGGGTCTGGTTGGCGGCCAGCGCCTCTTCAGCTCGTCGCTTGATGTGCACCGGCGTATCGAAATCCGGCTCGCCCACCTCGAGGTGGATGATGGGGCGGCCTTCGGATTCCAGGCGTCGGGCCTTGGCGATCATCTGGGCAGCCCCCTCGCCGCCCATCCGCTCGATGCGGGCGGCCAGCTTGATGGTGGCCATTACCAGGTGAAGGTGGCGCCGGCCCCCTGCACGTTGTCGACCACGACCTTGACCGGCCCGTTCAGGCGGGGATTGCCGTAGGCGTCGAAGCGGTCAAAATACACGTACCCCTGCACCTCGCCACCGGCGGGGATGCTCCCATCCAGGGCTTCGTCATAGCGCCGCGCCGCCAGCCGGCCCCCGTGCGAGTCGAGCAGGAAGAAGTGCTGATTGAACGGACCGACCTGGAAAGGTGCGAAGCCCCGATTGAGGAGGTGGATCTGGAAGATGTAGTTCTTGTCGACGCCCTTCTGCGCCAGGACGTTCTGGCGAAGTTGCGCTTGCCGCATGGGGTCGGTCTCGCTGTCGGCCACGTAGGCTGAGGCGTAGGCCTGCGTCAACTGGGTGTCCCAATACACCACCTGGAGCTCTGACTGATTGCTCTTGTAGGCCTCCCGCATCTGCTTCTGGGCATGCTGCTGGGTCATGACCATCATGCCGGTGCTGCCCAGGAACCACGGACTGGCCGAGCCCAGGCCGCCCATGAAGAGCGGCGCGGCCATCATGGTGTAGGACGGCCACGAGGAGCTCTGGAAGGCCGGCGGCGTGCCCGGCATGCCCCCGCCGAAGCTGAAGCTGCGAGTATTCTTGTGCACCACTTCGGGAAACGACGGGCCGCTGTAGGCCGGGATGTAGGGCGACGGCGCCATCGCCGGCTGGGTCGCCGGCGTCGGTGCGAAGGAGCTGACGACGTCGCCGACCTGAACGGAGGACCCGGCCACGGTCTGGACGATCTGCGCCGACGACGTGTTGTCGCCCACCTGGGTCAAGCGCAGACGACCAACCCACTGGCCCTCGTGGTAGACGTAGAACTCCTGGCCGCTGGCCGCCTGCTGCCGGGCGCCGAAGTTGACCGACACACCGCCCGGGTCGATCTGGGTGACGACCGCCGGGTTGTCGGCCCAGGCGAGACCCATCAACAGCAGGAAGATGAACGAGAGGCGCTTGATCATGAGGGTCCTCCGACCGAAAACACAGGATACGCCTCTAGTGTACCGCACGGGGACGAGGAAGTCAGCCCCTGGGCTTGTAACATTTTTGTGACATCAGGAGGTTTTGCACGCATGTCCAACTGCCTTTTCTGCCGCATCGCGAGCGGTGAGATCAAGACGGATTTCGTCTACCAGGACGACCAGGTGGTGGCTTTCCGGGACATCAACCCGCAAGCCCCGGTGCACGTGCTGGTCATTCCAAGAAAGCACGTCGCCAGCCTGGATGACGTCAAGGACGAAGACGCGCCCCTGCTGGCACACCTCATGGCGACCCTGGGCCGGCTCGGACGGGAAATGGAAGTGCACGGCTCCGGCTACCGCGTCGTCACCAACCACGGCGCCGACGCCGGCCAGACCGTCGACCACCTGCACTTCCACCTCCTCGCCGGCCGCCCCCTCGCCTGGCCCCCCGGATAAACAGGGGGCCCCCAGCGAAGCGATGGGGGGGGGCGATGCCCTGCAACGGCTGGCTGAACAGCCGTGCGTATCCCCAGGTAGAAGCCCCCGCAGTATGTCCCAACCCTAGAAAAAGCCGGGGGGGCCCCCAGTGCAGCGAAGCGAAACGGCTGGGGGGCGGAGCCCTCGAGGCTAGGGGGGCGAAGCCCTCGAGGCTGGGGGGCGGAGCCCTAGCAGGCAGGACGCCAGGCGGGGCCAGAGAATCGGACGGCCCAATGCTGCAATTCTTTGAGGATCTCGGGCTGGGAATCCTGGCGTTCTTTGAACTGGTCGGTGGCATGCTCAAACTCCTGTGGGAGACCCTGCTGTGGCTGTTCACCGGCTCACCGCGGTTCGGGCTGATCTTCCAGCAGATGTCGACACTCGGCATCAACTCAGTGCCCATCGTCATGTTGACGGTCGGCTTCGGAGGCATGGTGCTGTCTCTTGAGTTGGCCTACCAGGCGGTCAATTTCGGGTTCACCCGCTGGGTGGGCGCCGGGGTTGCGCTTAGCATGTCTCGGGAGTTCGCCCCCATGCTGACCGCCATCGTGTTCGCGGGTCGAGCGGGTTCTGCCATGACGGCCGAACTGGGATCGATGAAAGTCACGGAACAGATCGACGCGCTCCTGGCGATGGCGACCAGCCCCGTCAAGTACCTGGTCATCCCGCGGTTTCTGGCCTGCGTCACCATGATGCCGCTGCTGGACGTGTTCGCCAATATCTCCGGCATCTTCGGGGGCGCCCTGGTGGCGAACGTCAACGCGGGCGTGCCTTACAACGTCTACTTCGACTCCATCAAGTCGTTTTCGCTGATGTCGGATTTCACCGGTGGGATGATAAAAGCCGCGGTCTTCGGCGTTGAAATCTCCATGATTGCGTGCTCCCAAGGGCTTGCGACCCGTGGCGGAGCGGCCGGCGTCGGGCTTTCCACTACGGCCTCGGTGGTCTATTCGATTGTCGTCATCTTCGTAACCAACTATTTCCTGTCGACGTTGCTGTTCCCGAAATGAGCGACGCCGTCATGACCACCAAGGGACTTACCGTCCGCTTTAGCGGAAGAGCCGTGTTGAACAACGTCGACATGGTGCTCCGCAAAGGCGAGACCCTGGCCCTCATGGGGTTGTCCGGCGTGGGTAAAAGCACCACGCTCCGCTGCCTCATGGGGTTCCAGCATGCCAATGAAGGCGACATTCATCTGTTTGGCCAGCTCATCCACTCCAATGGGCGAGAGATGATCAAGGGCAAGGACATGGATCGGCTGCGCCGCCGTATCGGCATGGTCTTTCAGCAGCCGGCTCTGTTCGACTCCATGACCGTCGGCGACAACGTGGCCTTCGGACTGCGGGAGCAACAGCACTTGTCGGAGGAAGAGATTCTTCGGCGGGTGGCGGAGAATCTTCGCATCGTCGACCTGGAGGGCCTGGAGCATCTGTACCCCTCGCAGATGTCGGGCGGCATGCAGAAACGGGCCAGCATCGCCCGCGCCATCTGCACCGAGCCGGAGCTCCTGCTGTACGACGAGCCCACCACGGGTCTGGATCCCATCATTTCCAACGTCATCAACGAGCTGATCCTGAGCCTGCAGCGCCGGCTGGGCGCCAGTGCCATCGTGGTGACGCACGACCTGCATTCCGCCTACACGATCGCCACCCGCATCGCCTTTCTATATGAGGGCAAGATCGTCGAGGAAGGACCGCCCGACCAGTTTCAGAAATCCACGAACCCTTATGTGGTGCAGTTCAGAGAGGGCAATACCCATGGCCCCATCAAGGTGTAGGAGGATCCCGTAGTGGAGATCAGTCCAGCAGCACGAGTGGGGATGATCGCCATCCTCGCAGTCATCATCCTGGGCATGACCGGGGTATGGCTGCGGGGCCAGCGGCCGAAGATTACGGGCGTGCCGTACCACATCATCTTTGACCGGGTCGAAGGGCTCACGGCCGGTGCGCCGGTCCGCCTGGCCGGCGTGCAGATCGGACACGTCTACGAGCTGACCATTCTCGCGAACCGCAAGGTAGACGTGGAGATAGACGTCATGCCCGCGTATGAGCAATACACGCTCACCAAGGAGTCGGTCTACACCATCGGGCAGAGCTTCGTGGGCGAGCGGTGGCTCGAGATCGGTCCTCAACCAGGCGAGCCGCTGCCCTCGGGAGGCACCGCCAACGGCGTGTCGCCCGTCACATTGGACGAGCTGCTGGCGAAATCTGAAGGAACGCTCGATACCGTCGATGCGTCCATGGTCGGCTTCAACAAGCTGGTCAACGACCCTGAATTCCAACACAACATCAAGTCCTCGGTGGGCAGCCTGCAGAAGCTCGCCAGTTCGTTCCAGCACACGGCGGGTGACGCCAGCCGTCTCATCAACAACCTGAACAATAGCGTGTCCAGTCTGACCGGAAGCGCCAGCAACATGATGAGCAGCATCACCGGGCAGGTGAGTAGCCTGGCCAGCGATGCGCACGGCTTGATGGGCAACGTCAACCAGATCGTCGTCACGAACAAGGATTCAATCGCCGGCATCCTGCGCAACGTGAAGCAGGGAACCCGCAGCCTGCAGGTGGCCATGGACAGCCTCAACAAACAGCTCAACAACAAGGCGGTGACAGAAAATCTGCAGGCCACGGTGGCCAACGTTCGCAAGGTGACCGAGGATCTCGACAGCGTGTTGAGTGACGTCCACCTCATCGCATCCGACCCCAAAGTGCAGTCGAGCATCAAGGGGACGTTCGAGGAGGCTCACGACACGGTGGTGCAGGCCCGCGAGGCCATGGAAAAGGTCAATCACATTTTGGGCAAGTTCGGGGGAGGCGGGGCTACCAGCGAGAAGTCAAAGCTTTTCGAGATGGATACGGAGTCGGAATACAACTTCCGCACGGGCGGTGTGAGTGCCAATCTCAACGGCTGGATCCTGCCGGAAGGCATCGGGCCCGTTCCCTACGGGGTCAAGGCTGGTGTCGATTCGTTCGGGAGCCAGAACCTGTTGAACTTCGAGGTCGGCAAGACTTCCAGCGATACGTTCCGTTCTCGGGCAGGGGTCATTCGCTCCCGACTCGGCGTGGGTTTCGACTCCTTCCTATCGAACAAATCCATGTTCAGCTTTGACCTGTACGACCCGGCCAACCTCCAGCTCGACATGATGGGCCGTTTCGGGTTGTCCAAGGACATCTACGTGTTGGGCGGCGTGCGGGACACGTTGCACGATCGGGCCCCCGTGATGGGCATTGGGAAGCAGTTCTAAAAAGGGAGGAGAGCTCCCGCCGGGCACCGTTCTCGACAAGCGATACAAGATTGTGTCGCTGATCGCGGCGGGCGGCATGGGCGCCGTGTATCGAGCTGAAGACACGGTGATGGGCGGGCGAGCCTGCGCCATCAAGGAAATGCTCGATACCACCGAGACGTCGGAGGAGCGGCACGCCTCGGTGGACCGTTTCCTCGCCGAGGTGCAGGTGCTGCACGGGCTCTCACACCCGGTCATTCCCCGCATTCTGGATTCGTTTCTGGAGAACAATTCGTTCTACTTCGTCATGGATTATATCGAAGGAATGGATCTGTCTTCCTACCTGAAGGACAACGGGGCGCCGGGCCTGGACCAGAACCAGGTCATGGAGTGGGCGGTGCAGGTC